>NZ_DBHHPX010000038.1:0-24373 GCF_057241865.1 Tractidigestivibacter sp. | reverse complement strand
GCATCAAAGCATCCGGTATCCGGCTCTCAGATGCAACGACTTGAAGATAGGAGGACATCATGCCTGAGACGGCCTCACAGATGCCACGGCCCACCAAGCCCATCTCCGCTAGGGGTTAATCTCCTATTGGAAGATACGGCTCATGAGGCATCCTAGGCTTTCTGTACCTGGGTCCCCCCATCGCCAAAGATGTGCATGAGGAAACGGACAAGCGCATAGAGCACGAGCACCGTTGCAATAATGGTCTCAGCCAGCACAAGCGGCGCAAGCCAAGGCGCAGGAGACCCCAATGCGGCCACACAAGCCATGGTCTGCTTAAGTGCTATGGCGGTAATCACAAACGGGAAGGTGTAGGCTGCGTAGCTTGGCGCAAAAGCCGTGACCTTGAGGAATCTCGGGAGCTGCGAGAGAACAACAGCGTAGAGAACCGTTGCGACAACCTCCATGCAAGCGAGCAGTACGAGCGACTTGGGCGTCACGGACTGAACGTATGCGGCAACGCAAAGGCTGGCAGGTGCCGTCATGATGCAGAATACAGGACGCGCAAGAACGGGAGGCTCCCCAACCTTTGTGTAGCGCCTAACGATCACGAACGTGAGGATGGCAAAGGTCACGAGGCCAAACCAGAAGCATGCCGTACCGATTGCCTCCATGCCAAAGGCCGGCACAGTCACAGAAGCGGCTGCGATGCCTACGTAGACGATGTGCCAGCTTGGGAAGACCTGCCTGAGGTCGAAATGGGCAACATACTTGACCGTGAACCACACAATCAGGCAGATGTGGAGGGCAAGTCCAGTCCACCACAGGACAATGCCAAACTCTGCAGAGAGCGGCTTTGCATAGCCGGCAAGCAGCAACAACGCCATGGAGAAGGTGCCCGAGATGCTCGCAAGCATGGGGTTCTTCATGTCGTTTTGTACGGACTCGTTATCTCCAATGAGTTTGGCTACGAAGAGCAGACCCAGCAGGACCGCGACGATGCCAAAGACAGCATGGAAACCTTCGCCGTAGCCCTGCAGCAAGTTACCGAGAGCGGCACACCCTAGCATGACCCCCGTGATGGGAAGAGGGACTCTCTTAAGCAACGAAGTCCTCCTTCTTCATGGGCAAAACGTCCTCGATCCTAAGGCGAGGCAGGGGCTCGGCGCCGTCCTCGGCACCCTCATCAAGATTCTTTATGCCCTCCTCGCGGCACACGATCGTAGCGACCTTCCATGCGCAGAGGCCGGTAAACCAAATGCACTGCTCCTTGTGGGCTCCCTTACCCATATCAAACTCGCGGGTAAGCACGCGGCAGCACAGGGCGTGCTTGCCGTTCTCGTCGCGGAACCAATCGTGGAGCTCATGCGTGAAGCTCATGCATCTCTGGACGGCTGGGTCAGTAGGACCATCCTGGGCGGTGCGTCCATAGAGCAGGCCGAGTGCAGCGACGCCGCCATTCGCAGCGCCACACATGCAGCCAGACTTGCCGACACCCACCGACATGCCTGAAACCATTGCAATGACCTGCTCAGGCACATCGAGCTTGAAGGAATCGCGAAGGGCACACATGACTGCCTCGTCGCAGAAGAACCCTTCCTTGTAGTAGCTCTCAGCCAGACGTTGCACCTTATGCGGGCTTGCTTCAGTCACATTGATCTTAACGTTTGCCATAGTGGCTCCTCTCCTGTGCCCACGCATGGCTGACGTCCTCACGTCCGGGAAGGCCCTGCGGAGTGCCTCTTCTGTTTTCAACTCCCCCGTCCGGGCGCGTCCTCACGCCAACCGTGTCCCAGCGGGCGACTGCAATGGGCACCGCTATCCATGCCCATGCATAACGGTGCCACAGCGGATGATAACAGTTTGTAAGGAAGCCTAACTTGTCATTAGGCTCCCGTTCGACGAGCGGCGGGGAACTCCGGGGGACCGCGCGCACGCCCACGGCGGCGGGCCGTCCCCTGGTCGGATTGTCCCCCGGCCGGAGGGAGTTCGCGGTATCATCGGCTGGACGACGCTCGCGACCCAGCAGGCCTGCCGCGGGGTGCGGTTCCAGAACGGAGAGCCCCATGTAGACCGCAGCGACGAAGCCAATTACGAAGAAGGGCCAGTAGCCCCTGAAGTCCATCATCTTGAGGAGCATGGCCATACCGACTGCAGGCAAGATGCCGGAGGCAACTCTAAGACCATCGGTGAGAACGGCGGGCATACTCGCGACGAGATTGCTTACGAAATCGCTGCCCAGATATATGGCAAGAAACGACGCCGTGAAGAAAATTGCGAAGAACACGAATAGGCCGCAGAGGTGGATGCGCTCGACGGCGCGGTAGTTGCCAGAGAGGACGTGCTTGTCGGCCGTGTGAATGAGAATGATGTTGACGTTCCAGGCGAGCATGATGAGCAGCTGCGCGAGTACGCCGATGGGCAGTGCAAGGGCGATGCCGACCTCAGGATTTCCGCCGCTCGTAATGGCCAAGACCGTGGAGATGATGCCCGCGATTTGGGCATTGGGCGGGACTGAGCCGCCAATGGGGAGCACGCCCATGTACATGAGCTCGACGGTGCCTCCCACCAGAAGACCTGTGGGGAGGTCACCGAGGATGAGGCCGACGAGCGGCCCCGCGAAGATGGGACGGGAGATCATCCAGTATCCGTACCCATAGTTCTCAAGGATAAGTAGGCCGATGAAGATGCTTAGCCCAAGTGCCGGTAACAGTTCCATGACACTCCTTCCGCGATCTCTCTCGCCTGTTTGTGCGGGTGGCCCCGCATCCTACAGCAGTTTCATCAGGTCCTCTGACGCATCGCGTGGATGCGTGCGGACCTCCAGCCTCACCCCCCTCTCGATGAGCTTTCTGAACGCCTCAACCATGTGGTCATCCACATACACGGTGCGTGCAATCTGGCGACGCCCCTCCTTGAAGTAGAGCCCCCCTACGTTTATCTCCTCGATGTGCGTGCCGAGTTCGACCATGCGCAGGTAGGTGTTGGGGCCCTTTGCCACCACAAAGATCTTGTGGCGCTCGTACCTTGCGAGCAGCTCGACCGCGCGCCCCTCATCTGCGACAAAGCACTTGAGCCCGGTAGGGCAGGCCATCTTGAGCAACGACACTTGCATTTTGTCCCGGGCGATTTCGGAGTCGACAGCCATGATGGCCTCGCTCTTGTAGGCGGTGGCCCAGGCGTAGGAGACCTGTCCGTGGATGAGACGTTCGTCGATTCGGGCGATGGTTATCATGGGTACCTCCCAAGGTCGGCTGACCCAAAGGTACCAAATGAAAACTTCGTTTCTCAGTTTACGTAACAAACAGATATAAAGTTTCAGTTGACATGAGATGAAGTTTCACCTTTAAGTAAGGAACTCGCAGCTCGAATGTGTTGCCAATCGATATTGAAGTAAAAGTTCCAGTCAGCTAGCCGAGTGCTGTACGGCTGATTTTTCGGGTTGAACGGTCATAATCCGACGTGATAAAGAGCGTATAGAGCAAATCGACCATATACAGTTGAGCACTGCGCGACGCCATGGCGCCCGCACGCTGGAGTGACTCACGTGCCGTGACAAAGAGGCGACAGCTGGTGAGCCTGCTCACCGTGTTACGGTCCGACTTGGTGACGCTGATGGTGGGGGTTCCGTTGTCCTTGAGAATGCGAGCAATCTCGCGCATCTCGGGACTCTCACCTGAGTAAGAGAAGATAAGCCCTACGTGCGAGTCATCGGAGTTGATGGCCTGCACTTTTTGGCGATCGTAGTGCTGGTGGACAATCGAGCACTTCCCTATGCGCATGAACTTGGACTCTGCGTCGAGCGCTACGAGCATCGAGGCGCCGATGCCATAGAAGTCGAGAATGGAGGCGGCCCGAATGAGCTCCACCGCCTGCTTGAGCGCATCGAGGTCGATGAGTTCGTGGGTCTCCTGGATAGTCTTGATCGAGATGTTCGTGAGCTTCTCGATGACGCGGACGGGGGTGTCGTTTGGCTCGATGGTTGTGGTGTCGAGGTAGTCGAGTTCAATCATCTCAAGGTGCCTGATCTCTTCAGCGAGCATGAGTCGGAGCTTCGCGTAGCTTGAGATGCCTACGCGTTTGCACAGGCGTGAGACCGTTGAGGGCGAGGTATAGGAGGACGCAGCGAGTTCGTAGACCGTGGAGGAGAGCACCGCGCGCGGGTCGGCGATAATCACATCACGTACCTGGGCCTCAGCGGGGGAGAGGCTTTCGCAGTCGCGCAGTTTGATGAGTACGCCCATGGGTCCTCCATCTTTTTCATCCACCGCGATGGTAGCGCATGTAGGATGGCAGAGCGCAGCATCACGTGCGAGCGGCGCGGCCATCCTGTCTTTTGACCACACAATCCCGAATGCGTCGCTAAGCAGCATCACGTGCGAGCGGCGCGGCCATCCTGGGCGAGCCTGCGAAGACTGTGCTTAGCGACGTCGCGATCATCAATCCCATTGAGCTCCCCGATATGTCGCCCCCTGATCTCTCTCGCCAGATTCCCCTGGTTCCACCGTCCACCGTGCCAAAGAGACCGTCTGCGACAAAAATCATCAGTTTGGGAAAGGCCCTTGAATTTCCCCTTGCGCATGCTTTAATTAGGCTAACCAAACAAAAAGTTTGGTTAGCAGACTTATTGTTTACAAGCCGGCGGCTGGAACGTTGCTCGATGCGAGGAGGACCCAATGAAGGAACTCGACTACGACAAGATCAAGGAAGCGGCTCGTGCCTACAACGCGGACATGACCGCGTTCCTGCGCGCCATGATCTCCCACCCCAGCGAGTCCTGCGAGGAGGGCGACGTCGTGGCCTGCATCAAGGCCGAGATGGAGAAGCTCGGCTTCGATGAGGTCAAGGTCGACGGCCTTGGCAACGTGATGGGCTTCATGGGCACGGGCGACAAGATCATCGCCATCGATGGCCACATCGACACCGTGGGCATCGGCAACCGCGACAACTGGGACTTCGACCCCTACAAGGGCTTCGAGGACGACCAGCTCATCGGCGGCCGTGGCGGCTCCGACCAGGAGGGCGGCGTCGCAGCTGCCACGTACGCGGCCAAGATGATGAAGGACATGGACCTCATCCCCGAGGGCTACAAGATCATGGTCGTGGGCACCGTCCAGGAAGAGGACTGCGATGGCATGTGCTGGCAGTACATCTACAACAAGGACGGCATCAAGCCCGAGTTCGTCATCTCCACCGAGCCCACCGACGGTGGCATCTACCGTGGCCACCGTGGCCGCATGGAGATTCGCGTGGACGTGAAGGGCGTCTCCTGCCATGGATCTGCCCCCGAGCGCGGCGACAACGCCATCTACAAGATGGCCGACATCGTGAACGACGTCCGCGCCCTCAACAACAACGGCGCAGACGAGTCCACCTCCATCAGGGGCCTCGTCAAGATGCTCGACCCCAAGTACAACCCCGACCACTACGAGGACGCACGCTTCCTAGGCCGCGGCACCTGCACCGTCTCCCAGATCTTCTACACCAGCCCCTCGCGCTGCGCCGTGGCCGATTCCTGCGCCATCTCCATCGACCGTCGCATGACTGCTGGCGAGACCTACGAGTCCTGCCTCGAGGAGGTTCGCAACCTGCCTGCCGTCAAGAAGTACGGCGAGGACGTGAAGGTCTCCATGTACATGTACGACCGTCCCAGCTGGACCGGCGAGGTCTACGAGACCGAGGCCTACTTCCCCACGTGGATCAACAAGGAGAGCGCGCCCCACGTCAAGGCGCTCGTCGACGCGCACGAGGCCCTCTTTGGCGACAAGCGCATCGGCTGCCCCAAGTCCATGGACAAGCGCGAGGGCAGGCCTCTGTGCGACAAGTGGACCTTCTCCACGAACTGCGTGTCCATCCAGGGCCGCTATGGCATCCCGTGCGTGGGCTTTGGCCCCGGCGCCGAATCCCAGGCCCACGCCCCCAACGAGGTCACCTACAAGCAGGACCTCTCTACCTGCGCAGCTCTCTACGTTGCGGCCGTGAACCTCTACGACCCCAGCCAGGCTACCGATGACGTCACCGAGTACCGCGGTACCCTGACGGGCAACGACATCAAGTAGCACGCACTTCTCACCCACCCCCGCCGCAGGAGCGGCCTGCGGCCCAACACAGAAGGAGACGGCATGGACGCAACGTTCCAGAGCTACCTCGACCAGCTTTCCAAGCTCGACCACTCCAAGATGTACAACAGCGACTTCCTGCACACCTGGGACAAGACCACCGACGAACTCCGCTCCCTCTACCTGGTCGCCGATGCCCTGCGCAACCTGCGCGAGCGCAATATCTCGACCCGCATCTTCGACTCGGGCCTGGCCGTCTCGAACTTCCGTGACAACTCGACGCGCACGCGCTTCTCGTTCGCGTCCGGCACCAACCTGCTGGGCCTGCAGCAGCAGGACCTGGACGAGGCGAAGTCCCAGGTGGCCCATGGCGAGACCGTGCGCGAGACCGCCACGATGATCAGCTTCATGGCCGATGTCATCGGCATTCGCGACGACAAGTTCATCGGCGAGGGCGACGCGTACATGAGGGAGGTCTCCGAGTCCGTGGCGCAGTCCTACGCCGACGGCATCCTCGATCACCGTCCCACGCTCGTCTCGCTGCAGTCCGACTCCGACCACCCCACGCAGTCCTCGGCTGACCTGCTCTACCTCATCAACGAGTTTGGCGGGCTCGACAACCTCAAGGGCAAGAAGGTCGCCGTCACCTGGGCCTACAGCCCCTCCTACGGCAAGCCCCTCTCCTGCCCGCAGTCGCTCATCATGCTGCTCACCCGCTTTGGCATGAACGTCACCCTGGCACACCCCGAGGACTACGACCTCATGCCCGAGCTGGTCAAGCAGGCTGGCGTCTACGCCAAGGAGTCTGGTGCCACCTTCACCCAGGCCCACTCCATGGAGGAGGCCTTCGAGGGCGCCGACATCGTGGTCCCCAAGAGCTGGGCCCCCTACGCGGCCATGGAGAAGCGCACCAAGCTCTATGCTGCCGGTGACTCAGAGGGCATCGACACCCTGGAGAAGGAGCTTCTCGCCCAGAACGCCACGCACATGGACTGGCACTGCACGTCCGAGCTCATGTCCAAGACCGCAAAGGGCATGGACACCATCTACATGCACCCGCTGCCAGCCGACATCGAGGGCGTCTCCTGCGAGCACGGCGAGGTTACGAGCGAGGTCTTTGACGTCCACCGCGACGGCCTGTACAAGGAGGCCAGCTACAAGCCGTACGCCGTGGCAGCAATGGTCTTCCTGCAGAAGGCAAAGGACCCCGTTGCCATGCTCAAGGAGCTCGAGCAGCGCGGCCGCAGCCGTTGGCTCGAGGCATAGCGCCGGGCATCGGGGCGACTGGCGTAGGACCCACAAGGGCACGCGCGGGCTGGTCGGGCCGAGCCGGAATGCTCGGTTGGCCGGCCCGTGCCCTGTTTTTAGCGGCTAGGGGAGAATGGAGAGAAACGCATGGGAAGGCGAATCGTCGTCGCGCTGGGCGGCAACGCGTTGGGAAAGAACCTGCCGGAGCAGATGGCAGCGGTGAAGCACACGTCCAGGGCCATCGTCGACCTCATCGCCGATGGCAATGAGGTCATCGTCGTACATGGCAATGGCCCGCAGGTGGGCATGATCCAGGAGGCCATGACCCAGCTCACGCGCTCTGACCCCGAGAAGTACATCCCCTGCCCGCTCTCGGTCTGCGTGGCTATGAGCCAGGGCTACATTGGTTATGACCTGCAGAACGCCATCCGCGAGGAGCTGGCCAATCGCGACATCCACCACGGTGTGACCACGGTGCTCACGCAGGTCGAGGTCGACCCCAAAGACCCTGCCTTCGAGCACCCCACCAAGCCCATCGGCGCCTTCATGACCAAGGAGGAGGCCGACCACCTGGTGGCCGAGCGTGGCTACACGGTGGTCGAGGACTCCGGCCGCGGCTGGCGGCGCGTGGTGGCAAGTCCCAGGCCCAAGTCCATCGTCGAGCTTGACACCATCCGCTCGCTGGTTGAGGCGGACCATGTTGTTATCGCCTGCGGTGGCGGCGGCATTCCCGTCTACCACACCGAGGGCCATCACCTCAAGGGTGCGGCGGCCGTTATCGACAAAGACTTCGCTGCCGCGCGCCTGGCCGAGCAGCTGGATGCCGACGCCCTGGTCATCCTTACGGCGGTCGAGAAGGTGGCCATCCACTTTGGCAAGCCCGACCAGACAGAACTCGACAAGCTCACGCCCGAGACGGCCCAGCGCTACATCGACGCCGGCGAGTTTGCTCCGGGCTCGATGCTGCCCAAGGTCCAGGCGGCGCTCCAGTTTACGCAGTCCGGTTCCGGACGCATCTCGCTCATCACCGAGCTCGACCGTGCGGCGGACGGCATCGCCGGGAAGACTGGTACCATCGTCCGTGGATAGCATGTAGGCATCGAAACGGCAATGCGCGCGAGGTGAGGGCTATGGAACCACGGGTTTTCTCGTTTCTTGTTGATGAGGACGACAAACGCTTCTTTGGTCCAGGTCCCATGGCACTGCTCTCGGGCGTTCGCGAGACGGGCAGCCTCTCTGCCTCCGCCAAGGCTATGGGCATGAGCTACACCAAGGCCATGCGCATTCTGCACGATGCCGAACACGCCCTGGGATGCCCCCTCACCGTGCGCTCCATCGGTGGCGAGAAGGGCGGGAGCTCGAACCTCACCCCTGAGGGCGAGGAGTTCCTCCGTCGCTATGAGGCATGGCGTCAGGGCATGAGTGAGACGGCAAACGCGGGCTTCTGTGCCGCCTTCGCCGGCATGGCTGGCGTGCCGAGGCTGGGCTGCGTTGTCATGGCAAACGGCGAGGCTACGCGCTTTGGCAGGCAGAAGCTCGTCGAGCCCCTGCGCGGCCGGGCCGTGGTCTCGCACACGCTTGACGCGCTGGTGTCGGCACGCCTTGATGTGGTGGTCCCCACGAGGTGGGAGCGCGTGCGCTCTGTGTGCGAGGCAAGGCACGTGACCTGCGTCGAGCCCGAGGGTCCGCTTCAGAGCGACACGCTGCGCGCAGGCATAAGGGTGCTGGGCAAGCGTGCGGGCTATGTCTTTGTCCAGGGAGACCAGCCACTGCTTTCCGGTGCGAGCGTCGAGGCGCTGCTCGACGAGTTTGCCGCGCATTCGGCCAGCGTGGTACGCCTGGCCTGGCAGGGCCGCGTGGGGAGCCCCGTGATCTTTCCGGGGTACCTGGCCGACGCGCTTCTCGGCCTTGAGGGAGACGTGGGCGGAGGGGAGCTCCTGCACAGAAACCCAGACCTTGCCTGCGTCACGAGGCTTGTCGAGGCACGCTTCCCAGCCGAACTCGATGACATTGACACCCCGTCTGACCTCGAGCGCGTTGCCAGTGAGCTTGCGGCGCTGCGTGAGGTGTCGGAATCCGGTCAGGGTATATGGCCCGTCGCGGACGCGGGGCTTGGTGCCCCGGACGAGCCTGGCTCTTCGCTGTAAGGAGATGGTTGTATGGTTGCGCGGGCACGAAAGGTCCTGAGAAATGGGCAGCTGGTGACGCCTGGGGGAGTCTTTCTCGGCGATGCGGTCATAGAGGGCGACAAGATCGCGGACGTCGTTCCCGGTGGCCTCGACGAGGCCCAGCTGGCAAACGCTGAGGTCTTTGACGCCACGGGCTGCTGGGTCTACCCCGGCTTTATCGACGCCCACACGCACATGCAGTGCTGGACGGGGATGGACTGGACCGCAGACAGCTTCGAGACGGGAACGCGAGCGGCGGCATGCGGGGGCACCACGACCATCGTGGACTATGCCACCCAGGACAGAGGCATGACCCTCCACCAGGCGCTCGATGAGTGGCACAAGCGCGCCGACGGCACCTGCACGGCAAACTATGCCTTCCACATGGCCATCGCCGACTGGAACGAGCACACCCGCGAGGAGATCGCGGACATGCGCGACGCCGGCGTCACCTCGTTCAAGACCTACTTTGCCTACGACCACCTGAGGCTGGATGACGCCCAGACCATGAAGGTGCTGGAGGCCATCAAGCCCTTCGACGGAATCCTCTGCGTGCACTGCGAGAATGGCACCCTCGTAAACGAGCTGCAGCGCAGGGTCCTTGCCGAGGGCATCACGGGACCCGAGGGACATCCCCTGAGCCGCCCGGCGGAGTGCGAGGCCGAGGCGATAGGCCGTCTCATGTACCTCTCCGAGCTCACGGGCGTCCACGTGAACGTGGTGCACTGCTCGACCCGCCTGGGCTTGGAACAGGTGCGCGCCGCTCGCGAGCGCGGGGTCCGCGTGTCGCTCGAGACCTGCCCGCAGTACCTGCTGCTGGACGATACGTGCTACCTTGAGCAGGGAGAGGATGGCTTTGCCGGTGCAAAGTACGTGATGAGCCCGCCCCTGCGCAAGCCCTCGGACATCGCGGCGCTGCGCGAGGCGGTCGAGGATGGCGAGGTCGACCAGATCTCGACCGACCACTGCTCGTTCAACCTGCACGGGCAGAAGGACCGCGGCCGTGGCGACTTCACGAAGATCCCCAACGGCGGCCCCGGCGTCGAGCACAGGCCGGCGCTCATCATGACCACCTTTGAGGGACGGCTGGGACCCATGGACTACCTGCACCTGCTCTCCGAGGGCCAGGCGCGCGTGTTTGGGATGTACCCGCGCAAGGGCGCGCTTGCGGCGGGCTCCGACGCGGACGTCTGCGTGTGGGATCCCACGGCTCGTTGGGCCATCGGCGCCGCCAACCAGCACCAGGCCGTCGATTACACCACCTACGAGGGCTTCGAGGCGCATGGGCGCGCCAAGCTCGTCTTTGTGAACGGCATGCTTGCCGTGCGTGACGGTGAGCCCACAGGCGAGAAGCCCGGGCGCTACGTGGCGCGCTAGGGTCTGCCGCGCGGGGGCGTGGCCTTGCGGGTCTCTCGCCCCTCGCTCTTCTCATCCATTGGCCGCCCGCGCAAGCGGGCAAGAAGCGAAGGAGTTTTCCCATGAGCAAGTCTGCCATCGTCACCGACAAGGCCCCCAAGGCACTTGGCCCCTACTCTGCGGGCGTCGTGTCCAACGGGTCCATCAACGTGTCCGGCCAGCTGGGTATCGACCCTGCGACCGGCAGGCTTGCCGGCGACGACATCCAGAGCCAGACCCGCCAGAGCCTGACCAACATGAAGAACATCCTCGAGGCTGCCGGCGCCTCCATGGCCGATGTGGTCGAGACCACCGTCCTTCTCGCCGACATCAGCGAGTTCGCTGCCATGAACGAGATCTACGCCGAGTTCTTCGAGGCTCCGTATCCCGCGCGTGCGGCGTTCCAGGTGGCCGCGCTCCCCGGTGGCGGCAAGGTCGAGATCAAGGCCGTAGCGAGGGTGTAGGCCCAACTCGTCCCGAGGGTGCGGGCGCCAACTGAGCACGGAGTTCTGAGCATCGGGCGGGCGGTGTCGGCAGGTTGCCGGTGCCGCCCGCCCCTTCTCTCGGGGGCGCTTTGAGGGGGCCGTGTTCGCGGAATCCGACAACAAAAATCGCTGAAATCGACAACGAAAATCGCTGAAATCGACAACAAAAATCGCGGAATATGACAATGTTGCTGCTAGACATATGCGATAATGGCAATGGAGGTCTCAGAGCATAAAGCAGGGAGTACGGGGAAATGTCGGTTGTGCCGAAGGGATATCTGCCCAGGATTGTCGATGATGAGGTCGAGGAGTGTCTTGCGACCTATGGGGCAGTCGAGATTGCGGGTGCCAAGTGGTGCGGCAAGACATGGACGGCGCGGCGACATGCCAAGAGCATCATCTATCTCGACGAAGGCCAGAACCTGAGCATGGCGCTTTCGGACCCGATGGCCGCTCTCGTTGGAGAGCGCCCTCACGTGGTTGATGAGTGGCAGCTTGCGCCTGTGCTCTGGGATGTGGTGCGACATGAAGTCGATGATGGGTCTGGAGAAAAAGGGCTGTGGATTCTCACCGGGTCATCAACGCCCGCCAAGGACAAGGCCCATCACAGTGGCGCTGGTCGCATTGGAAGGGTACGGATGCTCCCCATGTCTTTGCAGGAATCAGGGGACTCTACGGGTGAGGTGTCTCTGGCCGTGCTCTTCGAGGGCAAGTTTACCTATGCCACCTGCAGTATGACTGCGGACAGGCTGGTCTCCCTGTGCTGCCGTGGAGGATGGCCAGAGGCAATAGACATCAAGCCTGCCCGCGCCCTTCGCATAGCGAGGGACTACGTAGATGCGACAATCGAGCATAGCGTTCCCTCGAAGGGCGGCAATTCCGACATTGCCAGGCGCCTCTTGAGTAGTCTTGCGAGAAATCTGGGACAGGCAGTTACCAGGAAGACCATGGTGCGCGATATGTATGGGGAGACCGAGAACGCCGATTCGGCTTCGCTCGCAACCATAACGAACTACGTCGCGCTTCTCGAGTCGCTCTATCTGGTGCTGTCTATACGCGGATGGGAGCCTCCTGCTCGCTCTCCCAAGCGCTTTCGCACAAGTCCAAAGCGCTACCTTGTGGACCCCTCGCTGGCGGTCTCGCTGCTTCAGATGAACGAGCGGTCTCTCAAAGGCGATTGGCAGACGTTCGGGCTGGTATTCGAGAACCTCTGCATGAGAGACCTGTCCGTGTACGCCCGGGCACTTCCAGAGGCATCGCGAGATCCGGTGCACTACTACCGCGACGACAATGGCCTCGAAGCGGATGCGATAGTGGAAGACGCGGCAGGAAGATGGGGTGCAATCGAGGTCAAGCTCGGGGAAGACAAGGTCGAGGAGGCCGCTGGCAATCTCTTGCGCCTGCGAGAGAAGCTGGGGAGAAACGCGCTGGCCCAGGCCCGTGGCCCGGAGTTCCTTGCCGTGCTTGTTGGGCTTGGCGAGCAGTCGTACCGCAGGAGCGATGGGGTCTACGTCATCCCCATTGGCTGTCTGGGAAGGTAGAATCGGAGGCCGTTGTGGACGCCATCGCATTTGAGCAGATAAGGCAGGGTCACGCGCTCATGGCTGCCTGCTGCGCTCTGTACCTGGCTTGGTGGGCCATCTTCTTCTGGCCCAAAGTGAGCGGGGGCTCCGCGCGTGGGGTGCTGAGGGTCGTCGGCATCGTGGCCATTCTCGGCGCGGTGGCGTGCGGCGTCTTGGGGGCCACGCGCATCTGCGGGGGAGCCGCTAGCCTGTCCCGCTCCGAGGCCGTGGTTGGGTGCCTGGTTGGCGCCATAGCGCTCTACCTGGTACTTCTCGGCGTCACGCAGCGCGTGTTCCAGCGTCAGCCCACCACCGAGCTGGTGCTCTTTGTGGCGTGGCTCGGCATGGAGGCCTGCTGCGCGCTGGTGCTTGGCGGTGTGGACCACACCGGTGTTGCCGCGCTGGTGGCGGTGCTTGCCGTGGTGGGGTTTGTCGCGAGCCTGGTGTGCTACGTGCTCTACTACCGGCTCGACCCGCTGCCCTCCTTTGTTGACGGGTGCATTCCGCTGGCGCTTATCGGCGTCGAGAGCGTTGTGATTGCGTGCGCCCTGCCCGCTGCGGCGTAGGGGGCGCGTGGGGACGGCGCTCCCGGGCCGTGCTCGTGTCACATATTCGTGACCGAATCTGTGACCCGCGCAGGTCGCTACACATTCGGACGCCGAATGTGTAGCAGCTCACACACCCATAGCAAGCATTGTGGCCGAGAAGAACTGCGACCCCTGTCCCTCGCGCTACACTCGCTCCAGGCGATGCTCGCGTATGGAACCCGCGGCCACGGGGACCTTGTCCCCGCACGCGCGAAGCATCGCGGCAAACCGTGCGGCCAGCTCAATACCGTGCTGGTCGTCGGCCTGGTTCACCACGATGTCGTCCGCCCGCACCACACCCGCCGCATGCTCGGTGGCCACAAGCCGCGCGTACAGCTCGGGTGTGCATGCGTCGCCTGCGGAGCAGCCCACGGCCTCGCACATGAGCTGTGACCGGTGCACAACCTCGCCTACGCTGCCGCCAAAGCCGGACGCGCCCACCACCTGGATGGTCTGGCGGCTCTCGGTGGGCACCACCGGTTCGTGAGCCGCGTGCGCCTTGAGGGGCAGCCGACGCGCCCCATCGGCCTCAACCAACACATGGTCGGCGAGTGCGGCGAGCGTCCCAAAGCCCAACGACGGAGCGCGGAGCTTTCCCGCCGTACCGTCTGCCCCGGGAGCGCGGTTGCCCACGCAGACAACGCGCGCGTACCAGAGCGCCTGCTCGATGTCGAGCTCCGTTGCGTCAAGCAGGAGCGGGCAGTCTTCGGGCGCCAGCATGTGCGTGGAGGTCGCGATGATCACCGTGCACCCGAGCTCGCGCGCAAGCTCGCTTATGAGGGTCGACTTGCCCCCGCTCCCCACCACTGAGAGCACCCCGCTATCCGTTCGCAGTAAATCCGTAAGATTCATGAGGAACCCTTACAAAAAGTCATATGCTCTAATGAGACAAAGGGACAGCCCCCTTGTCTCACAGCATACCGCATGCCGCTTTCGGCCCAACGTTATACACTCGTGTAGTTAACGCTCGACGTCGCCCCATGCCAGTCGCAGCGCTCCGCCGGTAGAACAGATTGGAGTCACCATGAAGATCGACGCACGCAATCTCACCTGCCCCAAGCCCGTCGTGCTCACGCTGGAGGCACTGCCCAAGCTCGCGGTCGGCGAGTCCCTCGAGGTCGTGGTCAACGACTCCGTCGCCCTTGGCAACCTCACGCGCCTTGCTGCCGAGAAGGGCTGCGGCCTTGCCACCACGGCATCTGGGGACGAGACAACCCTTACGTTCACCCCGCGCGGCGAGGTGATCGCTTCCGAGAATGCTGCCACCGAGGCCCAGGCCTTCTGCGACCTGCCCGCCACGGGTGCTTCCGTTATTGCCGTGGACACCGAGACCATGGGACGCGGAGACGAGAAGCTCGGCCACATCCTCATGAAGGGCCTCATCTACGCCCTGGCACATGGCGGGTCTGTTCCCAAGAAGATGATCTTCTTCAACGGCGGCGCGCACCTCACCTGCGAGGGTTCCGAGTCGCTCGATGACATCAAGGAGCTCGAGAGTCGTGGCACGACGATCCTCACCTGTGGCACCTGCCTCGACTTCTACGGCATCCGCGACAAGCTTGCCGTGGGCGGTGTCACCAACCTGTACGAGATTGCCGAGGCCATGGCCGGTGAGCCGGGCGTCACCACGCTGTAGCCCAGGCGCATGCCATGATCTATCTCAACTGTGCCGCCACGTCGTACCAGCGTCCCGAGTGCGTGGCTGCTGCCGTCGCTCGCGCCCTGCGCACCCTTGGCTCAAGCGGCCGTGGCGCCCACGAGTCCGAGCTTGCCGCCGCCCGCTCCGTCGCCCTCGCGCGGGAGCGGGTCTCGGCGCTTCTCGGCTTTGGCCACCCGGAACGGCTGGTCTTTGCCGCCAACGCCACCGAGGCGCTCAACATGGCCATCCTTGGGACCGTGCCGGATGGTGGACGCGTGGTCGCCACGGACTGGGACCACAACTCGATCCTGCGGCCACTCTATCGCCTGCGCGACGAGAGGGACGTGACGCTCTGCTTTGCTGCGGCAGACCGCCGTGGCGTGCTCGACGTCGACGCTCTGGTCGCCGCCATCACGCCTGGCACGAGCCTCGTCTGCCTCACGCATGCCTCGAACCTCACGGGCAATGTCCTGGCGCGCAAGGATCTGGGCCGCGTGGTCCAGGCGGCGCACGGCGTAGGCGCGCCGGTCCTTCTCGACTGCGCGCAGACGGCGGGGGTGCGTCCCATCTGCATGGACGAGCTGGGCATCGACCTGGTGGCCTTCACGGGGCACAAGGCCCTCATGGGCCCGCAGGGGACAGGCGGCCTTGCCGTGGCCCCTGGCGTGGACGTGCATCCGGTGCTGCGTGGCGGCACGGGCGTGCGCTCCTTTGAGGAGGGCCAGCCCGCAGGCTATCCCGAGCACCTCGAGGCAGGCACGCTCAACGGCCACGGCATCGCAGGTCTCTCGGCTGCGGCTGCCTGGATCGCCGAGCGTGGCCTCGACACCATCCACGCATACGACCTGGCGCTTGTAAGGCGCTTCGTGATGGGTGCGCGCCGAGTTGGCGCTGCGGTCTACGGTGACTTTCCCGCTACGGAGGATGGCCTTCTCGCACCAGGTTTCGACCATGCGCCGGTGGTGAGCGTGAACCTGCCAGGCTGGGACTCCTCTGAGGTCGCGGATGCGCTTGGCCACGACTACGACATTGCCGTGCGTGCGGGTGGCCACTGTGCGCCTCGCATGCACCGGGCGTTGGGTACCCAGGATACAGGTGCCGTGCGCTTCTCGTTTGGCTGCCTCACCACCGAGCAGGACGTGGATGCGGCCATACGGGCCCTGGCCGAGCTGGCTGCAGAGGGGGAGGACGCAGGCGATGCCACGACATAGGCGCAAGCCTCGGGTGGTGGCGTCGTTTGACTCCACGCACGAGGCGCTGGCATGCGAGGCCGCCTGCAGGGAGGCAGGCGTTGCGGGACGACTTATCCCAACGCCGGTGAGCATCCGCGCGGACTGCGGGCTTGCCTGGTCTATGCCACCGGAGGCGCGCGGTGACTTCGAGCGGCTTGCGGAAGGTCGCTTTGCCTGCGCTGGACTGTACGAGCTCGAGCTCTAGGGGCATCCGCCCCTAGGCGGACAAGGGGGAGACATGCTGGTTGTTGTGAGAGGTGCGGGGGACATCGCCTCGGGCATTGCCGTGCGGCTGCACCGTGCGGGCGCATCTATCGTGATGCTGGACGTGGCAGTGCCCACGGCGGTGCGCCGTACCGTGTGCTTCTCCGAGGCGGTGCGCTTGGGCGAGGCAGAGATCGAGGGCATCAGGGCCGTGCGGTGCAAGGACGCGGCCAAGGCTGCCAAGGTTGCAGCCACGGGGACCATCGCCGTGCTGGTGGACCCCAGGGGCGAGAGTATCCCAACGCTGGCGCCGGAGGCTGTGATCGACGCAATTCTCGCCAAGGAAAACCTTGGGACCACCAGGGAGATGGCGCCTGTCGTTATTGGCGTGGGTCCCGGCTTCCACGCCGGCGAGAACTCCAGCGCAGACTGCCACGCCGCCATCGAGACCAAGCGCGGCCACTACCTTGGGCGCGTGATCTATGATGGCTCGCCCATCCCCAACACGGGCGTGCCGGGAAACATTGCCGGCTTTACCACCGAGCGCGTGCTGCGCGCCCCAGCCGACGGCACCTTCGAGCCCATCGCAAAGATTGGCGACCAGGTCAAGAAGGGTGACCTTGTGGCCATGGTTGCAGGCGAGCCTCTCCGTGCGACCATCGACGGCGTGCTGCGCGGCCTTTTGCAAGGGGGCTGCCCGGTCACCAAGGGGATGAAGTCGGGGGACATCGACCCGCGCTGCAAGGTTGGGCACTGCTTCAGCGTCTCGGACAAGGCGCGTGCCGTGGGCGGAGGCGTCCTTGAGGCGCTGCTGCACTTCTCACACAGGCTGGAGGGATAGCAATGGCAGAGAACAACGTGGCATCCGCTGGTGGCAACGACGTCAAGCTCACCAAGCTCGCAGAGTGCGCCGGCTGCGGTGCCAAGGTGGGCGCGGGAGAGCTTGCGAAGCTCCTCAAGGACATCAAGGTCCAGCGCGACCCCAACCTTCTGGTGGGCTTCGACAAGTCGGATGACGCAGCGGTCTATCGCGTGACAGACGACGTGGCCATTGTGGAGACCGTCGACTTCTTCCCGCCCATTGCCGATGACCCCTATACCTACGGTGCCATTGCCGCCGCCAACGCGCTCTCGGACGTCTACGCGATGGGTGGCGAGCCCAAGGTGGCCCTCAACGTGATGGCCGTGCCCGAGGACATGCCTGCCGACGTGGTCCACGAGATCTTGCGCGGCGGATACGAGAAGGTCTACGAGGCGGGCGCCTCCATCGTGGGCGGCCACAGCATCTACGACGAGGAGCCCAAGTACGGCCTGGCGGTCACGGGCCTTGTCGACCCGCGCCGCATGCTCACCAATGCGGGTGCCCGCCCAGGCGACGTGCTTGTGCTCACCAAGGCGCTTGGCGTGGGCGTAGTTACCACTGCTGAGAAGGGCGGCCTGGCAGACCCCGCGGATGTTGCCGCCGCAGAGCGGCAGATGATGTGCCTCAACCGCTGGGCGCGCGACGTGATCGTTTGCCATGACGTCCACGCGACGACCGACGTCACGGGCTTTGGTCTCATGGGGCATGCGCTCGAGATGGCGCAGGGCGCTGGCGTCCGCATGGTCATCGATGCCACGGCGCCGGCGCTTCTCGCCCATGCGCGCGACTGGGCGCGACTGGGCATCCTGCCTGCGGGAATGTATCGCAACCGTCACTTTGCCGAGGCTGCCGTGGACATGACGGGCGTGCCGCAGGACCTCGCCGACCTCCTCTTCTGCCCCGAGACCTCGGGCGGCCTCCTTGTGGCTGTGGCGGCAGACGACGCTGACGCCCTGCTCGCCGACCTTCTCGCCGACGGACGCGTCCCGGATGCCCGCGTGGTGGGCCATGTGGAGGAATATGACGGTGGGCCACGAATCCGGGTGAGCTACGTTGGGTAGATGCGGTCCAGGACCATATACGTCGCTGAGTAAAATGAATGGCAGGTAGAACCCTATGACAGACTCACATGAGACCCTTCGCGACATGGTGTTTGTGGGAAGGCTCTTGAAAGAGGCCGGGGCGGGGCGTGCGTTTGCCCTCGCAAGCATCCTCGCCACGCGGGGGTCTATGCCGCGTGGCGCAAGCGCACGCATGGCCCTTCTCGCCGACGGCACCTGGCTGGGCACGATTGGCGGCGGCCGCATTGAGCAGCAGATGCAGGAGAGGTGCCAGCGCGTGCTGGCGGGCGATGAGCCCAACCAACTGGAATGGATGACGCATGCCAAGACCGGCATGGCGTGCGGTGGTGACGCCCTCTGTGGCGTGATGCTGTGGGAGCCTGCATCTGCCGAGAAGACCCTGGGCGGGCTTCTCGACCACCTGCGCTCCGGCAAGCCCTTCGTGATTACCGAGGGGTGGGCGAATCTCTCAGACGTCACCGTCGAGCTTGCATACCTCGATGATCTGCCCCAGGGCGACTCGCGTGCTACCACAGAAACTGCCCTTTGGGACGAGGAGGCCAAGATCTACGCCGAGCCGGCCGGTCCCAATCCCATCGCCTACATCTTTGGCGGCGGTCACGTTGGCCGTGCCCTCACGCCGGTGCTTGCCAGCGTGGGCTTTCGCGTGGTGGTCTTCGACGACCGTGAGGGCGTCGCGGTTTCGGGCGACTTTCCGGCAGCGGAGCGCGTGGTGCTTGGCGACTTCACAAAGCTCGACGAGAAGGTCCAGGTGACCTCGCGCGACTACGTGGTGATAACCACGCACGGGCACGCCTGGGACATCGACGTGCTCGAGCAGGTTTCGCGCGTGCGCCCTGCCTACGTGGGCTGCATTGGCAGCAGGGGAAAGGCGGCGTTTGCCCGCAAGACCCTGAAGGAGCGCGGCGTGGACCCAACGTGGGTCGATGGCATTCACCTGCCGATCGGCGATGCGATTCTCGCTGTGACGCCGCCCGAGATTGCTGTCTCCATTGCTGCGGAGATGATCCGCTGCCGTGCGGAGCTGCGCCCGGTGTCCGAGAGGCCGCACCAGCACTAGGGGAGCGCGCATGCTCTCCAAGGCTACAATGGCTTGCAAGTAGAAGCTTATGCCTTGGGGGGCAAACCATGCACATATGTCCAGCAACGCCTGCGGAACTCGATAGCGTGCTTGCGGTCTACGAGAGTGCGTGCGCATTCATGCGAGAGGCGGGTAACCCCAACCAGTGGGGCGACAGCTTTCCTCCGCGTGAGCTGGTGGAGGAGGACATCGCTACGGGCATGTTGCACGCTTGTGTGGGCGAGAACGATGACGTCCTTGGCTGCTTCGCGTTCCTTCCCGGGCCGGAGCCTGACTACGCACGCATCTATGATGGCACCTGGCCAAATGACGAGCCCTATGACCTGGTGCATCGCTTTGCGGTGTTACGTCAAGGCCAAGGAGTTGGTGGCACGATACTCGACTGGGTGCTGGAGCATGGGCGCAACCTTCGCACTGACACCCATCGCGACAACAAGCCCATGCAGGGCCTTCTCGCCAGCAGGGGGTTCTCGTACTGCGGCATCATCAAACTGGGGCGCAACGGAGACGACCGCCTGGCCTACGCTCACGTGTGACCAGCGATTGCCCGCATGCTCGAATTACCCGTTCTTTATCGGTTTTTGAGAAGTTGGCCCGACGTTTGCACAGGTCGCGGGAATCGCCGTTCTCAAATTCCGATAAAGAACGAGAGCGGTGAGAGACTGCGAGAGACGGCGAGTCACAGCGACTGGCAGTAGGTGACGGCGTCCATGGCGGGCACGCCTGAGCCACGATAGGACGATTTATCGCGTGTGATGATTGCCTCTGCGCCGAGAAGCACTGCGGTTGCGCGCACCATGGCGTCCTCGAGGTCCGGCTCGTCTGACGCGAATGCCGCATCGAGCACCTCATCCGTGAGCGCCTGTACTTTGACAACCTTGCGGAATGCGTCCATGCGCTCTCGTACCAGCGGTTCGTTGTGGTAATGGCGGCACATGATGTAGTATGCGTCCTTAAGACAGCCAGCTGGGACCACAGGAGTAACGTCTCCGGCATCGATGATGCCCTCGAGCAAGCGGACAGCCTCGGCATGACATGGCCGACCTGCACTGAGGTAGTCGAGGATGATGTTGGTGCCCAGGATGACCTTAGCCAAAGCGCCTCTCCCGCTCCTCGCCGAGAAGCTCCTTGTCCGAGATGGATGCGTCCCATGCAGGCTCATTATGGATTGGGAGGCTACCACCATGCACGTGATTGAGTACCTGCCCCTTGAGACGGAGCGGCTCTCGCTGCGTCGCTACACGCTTGCGGATGCACCTGCCATCTATCGCATCAACTCCAACGAGGAGGTCACGCGGTACCTGCCGTTCGGGCCAATGATGTCTGAGGAAGACGCGAGAAGCCAGCTGGAGCGCTTCTTCCTTCCCGCATACGCACAGGCAGATGCGGGGCAGGTGGGGCCTAGAGGCCTGCCGCTCGGCCTCAAGCTTGCCGCATGCCTCAAGGACACAGGCGAGCTGATAGGCATGGTCTTCGTCGAGACGTCCGACGGTTCGTGCGAGCTGGGCTATGCGGTCGACCACTGTTGGTGGGGAAGGGGAATCGCCACCGAGATGTGCCAGGCTGTGGTCGACTTGGCGCGCAAGCTGGGCCTCACCCGCCTGACTGCCACGGTTGACGTGCGAAACGCAGCAAGCGAGCGCGTGCTTGCCCACATAGGAATGAAACCTCGCCGCCCTGCCGAGGGAATCGGACAGGACGGCGAGGAGGACGGATGCCGCATGTGGGAGCTAGAGCTCTAGCCCTAGTGGTGGAACAGCCTCAGCCCCGTGAAGCACATCGCCATCCCGTAGCGGTCGGCGACCTCGATCACGTTGTCGTCGCGGATGGAGCCACCTGGCTCGGCGACGTAGGTCACACCCGAGCGGTGCGCGCGCTCGATGTTGTCGCCAAAGGGGAAGAAGGCGTCGGAGCCCAGGGTCACACCCGTCTGGAGCACAATCCACGCGCGCTTCTCGTCTGCGCTCAAGACCTCGGGCTTCTCGGCAAAGACGCGCTGCCAGGCACCGTCTGCCATGACCTCGTCGTGCTCGTCAGAGATGTAGACGTCGATGGCGTTGTCGCGGTCGGGGCGGTGAATGCCCTCAACAAAGCGCAGGCCAAGCACCTTGGGGTGACGACGCAGCCACCAGGTGTCAGCCTTGCTGCCGGCAAGGCGCGTGCAGTGGATGCGGCTCTGCTGCCCGGCGCCCACACCGATGGCTTGCCCGTCCTTCACGTAGCACACGGAGTTGGACTGCGTGTACTTGAGGGTGATGAGACTCACGATCATGTCAATCTTTGCGGACTCGGGGATGTCCTTGTTCTTGGTTACCACGTTGCCGAGAAGGTCTCGGTCGATCTTCGAGAAGTTGTGCCCCTGCTCGAAGGTGATGCCAAAGACGTCCTTGTGCTCGACGACGGGGCAGACGTAGTTGGGGTCGATCTGGACCACGTTGTACCCGCCATGCTTCTTGGAGCGCAGGATTTCGAGCGCCTCGGGCGTGTAGCCCGGGGCAATGATGCCGTCCGAGACCTCGTGCTTGAGGTAGAGGGCCGTGCGCTCGTCGCAGGTGTCCGAGAGAGCCGCCCAGTCGCCAAAGGAGCTCATGCGGTCTGCGCCGCGCGCGCGGATGTAGGCGCAGGCGATGGGCGTAAGCTCGCCCTCGTCATCGACGAAGAAGGCCCTCTTGTCCTCCTCGGAGAGGGGCGTTCCCACTGCGGCACCGGCAGGCGAGACGTGCTTGAACGACGCAGCCGCGGGCATGTCGGTTGCCTCGCGCAGCTCGCGCACGAGCTGCCAGGAGTTCAAGGCGTCGAGGAAGTTGATGTAGCCCGGCGTGCCGGAGAGCACCGTCACGGGCAGCTCAGAGCCGCCCTGCATGAGGATGCGTGCAGGCCTCTGGTTGGGATTGCAGCCGTACTTGAGTTCAAGCGAGTCCATGCGTTTCCTTTCTGTTGTCCCCTTTGCCTCTTTGCCTGCTTGCTCAGACAACGCTTCGCAAACTCGCCGCAGGCAAAGAGGCAAAGGCCAGCGGAGAAAGACGACCTGCACGTGACAAGTACGGCTGCCACCCATCAGCCACGACACGCAGACAAACCAAAGGACGAAGAGCGAAGGACGAAGAGCAGAGAAACGAGTTCCAACGACATCAGGGGGTGGAGGCGACGAGGGCTGACGGGCGCACGGCATGCCTTTCCTGCGGCGAGTTCGCGAAGCGCTGTTTGAGTCCGCAGGAAAGGCATGCCGTGCCACCCACCGTCGACCCTAGTCGCCGAGGTTCTTGTTGAAGATGCGCACCTCGCCGTTGACGTTGGTGTAGAGCGAGACCTTGTTGGCGGGGTCGAGCGCCCCCCACACCTCCTTGGGGCTCCCCATGCACACGTGGACGGGCTCGCCGGCAAAGCTGGGGAGGGGGTTGCCGTCTCCCTGGTACGTGCTGATGAAGTAACCGCACCCGCCGTCAGCGCCCTCATACGAGAAGAACTCGCGAGCGCAGCGTCCGTCTCGTGCGCGCTTGAGGATGGAGAGGTCAAACGAGCCGTCGGGGTGCAGTACCGAGCTGATGCGTGGCGTGTAGTTGGGTGCGTCCGGCTCGTACTCGCGGGCCATGCAGCCGGCCACGAAGTCGCCCTTCTCGACGATGGTGTCGGTCTGGTCGCCGTTGGTCACCACCAGGTCGTCGCCCATGGTGCGAACGGGGTGGTAGATGATGAGGCTTGGGTCCTCGAGAAGCGCGGTATCATGCGCCTCGGTGCGGATGCCGTCCTCGGTCTTCACAAACACGCGGTTGCGGCTGTTGGAGCTGCGCCCCATGATCCAGTAGTAGACGCAGCGGCTGCCAGCCACAATGCCGCGCCCGGGATAGGGGTTGTCGCGCAGCAGCTCGAGCAGATCCTCCATGGGCCCTCTCTTCTCTCGTGCACACGCGAGCGGGCCCAGCCTCTAAAGACAACAACGGGCTGGCACCCACTCAGGTGCGCTTGCCCAGACGGTCGGCGGCTTGTATTCACGCTGCTTCCCCGTGGTGTCCCACGATTATCCGTCAGTAACAGCGCGTTCCCTGTGGCTTCACTGTAACACGCAACGAATTCGTTGTGAGCTTGGCCTGCAGAATTGTTGCGTGAACGCATGGGTCTCGAATCGGTGCGGCTGTTTGTGGATTCCGACAAAATGGCTCAGTACTTTCCGCATAGCCAGCCTCTGTTTATCATCTACCTAATCAACTTCGGCTGGACGGTCGCCGTGGCGGCAATGTCCCCGAGCGTGACGTGCCCAGGGCACATGTCCCGCAGGAGGTCGGCGGCCACATTCGGCTCGCCCCGTGACTGTGCCTCCAGCTGAACTCGTCCACGTACGACTGCATGCGGGCGGAGGAGAGGCCGTGGAAGGTGCCCCCCTCGAATGCCTTGAAGTTGGGATGACCCTGTGGGCCATCGGGAGCGACGAGCCCCAGTCGTCCACCTTGAAGGGCCTATGAACGAGACCAGCGAAGGATGAGAGGCCCGCCGCGCCCCCCGAAAGCCAGGTTTGACTAAATACAGCCCGAGCGCACCTCGTCCGCCAAGCCTCGGGTCAGAGAGCCTCTTGCGCGCCCTGCGCGTGCGGCGTCTCGCCGCAGCACGCTCCTGGGCGGTGCAGGTGCCGTAGCATCCGCGCCGGCCGTTGCGCGCGAGTTCCCTGCTCACCGTCGACCTGCTCCTGCCTATCCGCCTCGGCTATCCGAGAGGCGCTCTCGTGCCCGGCGTGCATCTCGGACGGCGTAATGTTTTTGTGGGTCCAGGCTGCGGAATGCCATCTGGAAAGAAGA
>NZ_DBHHPX010000037.1:0-25378 GCF_057241865.1 Tractidigestivibacter sp. | reverse complement strand
CCGACCGTCGTCGGCTGCGCCCCAGCCCTCAAGAGCCAACCCAGACTGTAATGGGTGAGGGGCACGAGGGAGGAGGGCACCCGCGATGCAGGGGACGATGTGGTGCTCGTCCCCTCAAGGGCCCAGGCGGCGAGAGTCGACGCATGTTGGCGCTATAGACAGAAGAGGTGAGCGATCCTCGCCGCGGAGAAAGCCTCGCATGACGGAGAAAAGCTTACGCTGCGAAGAAAACGTCACGCGTGAGGTTTTGGGCGAGCAGAACTCCACGGTTGGATGCAGGGACAGAATCGACAGCCGTTCAACCGCAGCGCGTCTGTGTGGTGGGTGTACCGCAAGATTCCCCTCGGGCAAGGGATTATTACGCGCTCGCTGACAGTAACCTTGATATCTCCCCAGATGAGGTCAGAATATCAAAAACGGACGCGCAATAATTCCATACACCATCCCCGCCTCCGTGGCCCGATATCGCAGATACGCCGGTCGATGCTACGGGTTGGACGCAGGGATGGTATCGGTCCTGCGTCCAGCCAGGCGGATCGAGCTCGCACCCCCAAATAGGACCTCAGCATCCATGTGCGCCATGGCAACATTCTTTCGGTCGACACTGATCCAGCACACGGAAGTGTCCTTGATTGGTACGGAGGGACGGCAGGCGTCCTTCTCGCCCCGCACCCCCGCTGGTCATGCGGTCGTGCTGTCTCCCCGGAGGGAGATGAGAAGGTCAGGGACGGTCGCGAGCATGGGCGAACGAGGGTCAGCCCTGCTCGCCTTCCTCCTTCTCGCAGAACGGGCAGCCGCGACCCTTGTTGATCCTAGTGGCCGTCGTCATGCGCCAGACGTGCTCGGGGTTCTTCGAGCACACCCACTCGGAGATGAAGCCCAGATTGCCGAAGGGCTTCGTGTTCCATGGGCTTATCGGGTTGCTTGGGCTCCACTCCGCCGCGAGCTGCGGATACTTCCAGGCGAGCGACCCCATCACCTTGCCGCAGGCGAGACAGCGGTTGTTCATGCGAAGCTGCCTGGCGTGCACCGTGGCCTCCCACTCGTGACCGCAGGCGATGCAGCGCCACACGATGAAGCGCTTGCTTCCGTCCTCGATGTTGTGCGGGGTCCAGTTACCGCCGTCTCTGGGTCGAACCCACTCGGCCGCGAGCTCTGAATCTGTCGTCGCGAGGTACTCCTTGTCCGGCGACGCCTTGGTTTCGATCCCCCTGCAGACCATCCATCCGTTCGAGAGGTAGCTGTAGAGGGTCTGCGTGGGGTGGTGGCCCTTCGGGCAGCACAGGTGGACGAGCTGGTAGCTGGTCACGGGCAAGGTCCTCGGGTCGTGCGCGTCGTCCCAGGCCGCGAGGAGGTCAGGGAAGTCGACTGCCGTCATGTGGTCGAGGGCCTTCCATTCGACCTCGAACTCCGCACTCCTCTTGGCGGCGCATACCGGGCAACGCGGCGACGAGGTCATTGTGTAGACGGGGGCACGGAAGCGGCAGCCGCACTCCGGGCACTTCCACCAGAAATCCTGGCGGGAGCGGCTGGTGAGGTCGGATGGCACACTCCCGCCGTTCGCGTCCGCGTCCCACCATGCGAGGCACGCGTAGCCCGATCCCACCAGGAACCTCGGCGAACTGTCCTGGTTCTCGTCGGCCGCCACGGGGGTGGCGTTCCTCTCTACCTTGACGGCCTCGCTGCCGTACGCGACGCCCTTTGACCTCCCACCGCACGAGCAGCCGAACCTCATGTCACCTGGTCTCTCGACGGTCTGCTTTCCGCACGCCCTGCACCTCACAACGAGGAGATCGTCCCCCGGTCGGTCCCCGCGAAGGAGGTCAACCAGCTCGTAGCCGTTCTCCGCCGCGAGCTTCCGCGCGTCGGCGAGGCCCATGGCTTGGCTCGGGGTCACCGCGCCCTGGTCGATGAGGTCATCGAGGCTGGCGTCATGGTCGAGCATGTCCTTGATTCCCGCATGTTGCAGAGAACGTGACCGGCCGTACCAGCCCATCCAGAAGCATGCGCGGCAGGTCTTCTCGTATCTCCCGTTGTTGTCGAGGATGTACTTGAGACGATAGTGCGTCTCAATGCCATACCTCTTGCAGCACGTGAAGAGGTACTTGTCCTTGCGGTACTTCCCGCTCGCGGAGTATGGCTGCGCGATTTCGAGCCCCGCGGTGGCGAGGATGTCGTCGAGCTCGGAGTTGGTCAGCTTCATGGCAGAACCCTCGCTTTGGCCGATTTGGGTACTATCGGGAAATCCGATCAACGACGGACGTTGTCCGCCATTCAGGCATTCCTCAGGGTGCGCGAAAGGGCAGACGCTAATCCTGCGACAGCCAGCGATTGGGTCCCATGTCCGCTTCACGACTTGGCATCTCGGCGGTCGATGTGAGGACGGCTGCCACTCGCAACGAGCCCGGTTGGCAACTTTTTACGGTTCGTGGCAGTTTTTCGAGGGTGCATCGAGTATAAACTGGTTTGATATTTGTTGAACTGCAGATCAGCAAATTACGACATCGAACGGGACATATAAAGATTCTCACGCAAACTGCCACCAACCGCACATTCGTGCCATCCAGGCGGCGAGGGTGCGTGTCGGGCGGCGTTCACTGTGATGGTATGCCGGTTGCCGTTGGCCGCGAGGGCGGGAGTCATCATGGGTAGCGCCATAGGTCGTGCCCGGACGGCTGCCTCGCATTTCCCTATCACGCTCGAAGTGTGGATCTGCCGCAAACAAAAAAAGCAAACAGGCCATTGACAGACAATGCCCATGGCCTGCGATATTAGATGGAGCCAGCAATCAGACTCGAACTGATGACCCCCGCTTTACGAGAGCGGTGCTCTACCAACTGAGCTATGCTGGCCTACGCTTGAGCGCTCAATTACTATACGGGGACACGCCCTGCTTTGCAAGCGTCGTGGTGGAATTCTCCACGACTCCTCGCGGCAACCGGCCGACGTGGCCGCCCGACGTAGCCGCCCGAACGCCGCCTCGACGCCAAGCTTCAGCAGGACACGACGCCGCTAAGATAGTGGACCTACCAAGGCCACGGAAGGGGCGAGAATGGCACACGACGACAGTGGCTACTTCCCCACCCCCGCCGAGCTTCTCCCCCACGTAGTGCGCACGCAGTCCGGCCTCGCCCTCGTCCGCACGACGCGTGCGCACGGCGTATGGCAGCGAATTCTCAGCACGGGCGGCGTCTGGCAGTCCGCGACGCTGCTTGGCCCCCACCGCATGGAACCCCCGTTTGCCTATCACAGGACCTTTGGCCGCGTTTTTGACCTGGTGCCCAATGCGCGGCGACTTCTCGCCATAGGCGGCGGTGGCTTCGCGTTTCCAAAGTTCGTCGCCGAGAAGCACCCAGGCGTCGTGACCGACGTGGTCGAGATCGACCCTGCCGTCATCGATATAGCGCGCCGATGGTTCTTTCTCGATGAGGCCTGCGAACTGCAGCGACGCGGCGGGGGCGAGCTCAACGTGATCTGCGCTGACGGTCGCGAGGTGCTCGGCAACGTCGCACCCTCCTCGTACGACGTGATCGTCCTCGACGCCTTCGTCCGCGACGCTCCCGTGCGCACCCTCGCCACAGTCGAGGCGTTCCGGGCCGTCCACCAGGCGCTTTCCCCGCACGGAGTCCTTCTCGCCAACGTGGTTCCAGACGAGAACGACCCGGGCAACGTCTTTCTGAGGAGCGTGGCCGCGGGACTTGCGGCCACCTTCGCCCACGTGGAGATCACGCTCGTGGTCGACCACCAGAACGTCGGCGAGAACTACATCGTCTTTGCCTCGGACGACACCCTCGACCTTCCCGATGCCATCCCCTTCGACGACGACTTCCTCGGCGAGGCCCTGCGTGACGCCTCGCTATAGCCGGCGGCTCACGCCCTCTCGCCCTCTCGCTTTCGCGCCTCGCCGCTCTCCTCGCCTCACATGGATCGGAGAGGAGAGCGGCGGGGATCGAGACGAGCCGGCCCCGGCGCGGGCGTCGCCTACAGCATCCGCAGCACGCCACGGACGAGACGCTCGAAGTCCTCGGAGTAGTGTGCGGCGCACTCCAGCACCGACTTGTGGTCCGTGTCGGCAGAGCCCGCCATGTTGGTGGCAAGCGTGAGTCCCAGCACGTTCATATCGAGCGCACGGGCCATGGTGACCTCGTTCACCGTCGACATGCCCGCAAACGACACCCCCAGCGCACGCAGGGCGCCCACCTCGGCCGGCGTCTCAAACGAGGGCCCAAGCATTCCGACGTAGACGCCGTGCTGCAGCCCAATGCCTGCATCATCTGCCACGCCCTGGGCAATAGTGCGCAGGTATGGCGAGAAGGCCTCGCTCATGCCCACGAACGGCGTGTCAACATCGCGAAGCTCATCCCACTCGGCAAGCGGGTTTCTCCCCGTAAGGTTGATCTGGTCGGTGAGAATACCCAGGCCAACCTTGGCGTTGCCCTCAACCGCGCCCGTGGCGCAGGCAAAGATGATGTCACGGCACCCAAGCCGGAACGCGTGGCGCACAAGCGACGTCACCTCCGAGGCGGAGTAGCCCTGGTACAGGTGGATGCGGCCGGGATAGACCACCACCGGGACATCGTCGATGGTGCCAACCGTGGCCTCGAAATCGTGGCCCTTCACGGGACGCGCGGACTCCGGGAAGCCCTCGATCTCGTGATAGCCAATACGACGCACGGGCTTCACGAGCTTGGCCAGATGTCCCAGGCCCGTCCCCAGCACGATGGCAACGGGATGCTCCACCGAAGGCTTGCAGGACTCGACCGTCTCCTCGCTAACCACGCAGATCCCCTCCTCCTCGAGGAGACGGGCAAAGACACCCTCCCCCTCGGTAAGACTTCCGGTATACGTACCATCGTAGATGAGGTGGACGCCACACGACGGGCTTTTTGCCTTGAGGACGGCAAGCGGTGCCCCTGTCCGGCGAGCAACGCCCAGCATCCTCTCGCTTCCGCGCTGGAACTCCTCGGTCACGTCCGTGCCGTCACGCAGCCACACGCGCCCGTCGCGCTGCTCTGCGGGCGGACGCGGCACGGGCAGCTGCGCTGCCGTCTCGGGGCACACAGGCGTCACCTCGAGCCTCTCGGCAAGGTCGATTACCGCTTGGCACGGCTTCGCGCCACCGTCGTAGCGCACGGGCCTTCCCAGGAGGCAGGCACTCACGATCGCACGCATATGCACTCCTTCCCCGCGGCGCTCTCCGCCGCGCAGCCATACCGCCAGAGAGCTGGCAGCGACCATGAAAAACGGGACGGGGAGCAAGGCCCCGTCCCGTATCAGGCAAAGCTAACGAGCAGTTCCAAAGGGCTAGACCGTGAGCGAGCTCATCTGGATGGAGGTGTTCGCAAGCAGGGTGTTCACATACGTGGTCCACTCGCTCGACGCCTGGGAGACGGTGGTGGAGTAGTTGGAGTACGCCACGTAGTAGGCCTGCTCGGCAGCCGCGTACGTTGCTGAGTCGTTGGAAATCGAGTAGGTCGAGAGCGCCGGGTAATACGAGCCGTCCGTCCTGGCCCAGGTGTTGTTGGTGGAGTCCCACTCGTCGCCGGCAAGGCCGATGATGTACTGCGCGTACTCAGCGGAAGCGGTGTCCTCATTGCCGTCGGAAGGCGCCGTAGGGGCGGTGGGCTGGTCGGGCACTGTGGTGGTAATCACGGAGTCGCGGAGCTTCTTGATGACCGCAGCGTCATGGAGAAGCGACTTGGTCGCGTCCTCGTCCAGACCATAGTTGGAGCCAATGGTTGCATAGTCATCGGTGCCGAGCATGCCTTGGGCGTATGCGCTCACGTCATCGTCGCTCACGGTAATGCCCTTAGCCTCTGCCTCTGCAAGGATGACCTTGTTGCGGGCATAGTTCAGGATGCTGTCCGCAGAGGGTACGTTGTAGGTGCCGTCGCTGTTGGCCTGGTTGTCAAGCGTGCCGTTCTGCTCCAACACCTCGCGTGTCGTGATGGCGTGGCTCGTTCCGCTGTAGGTGTAGGTGGCAATGGTGGAGTCAAGCTCGGAGTCGCTGACGGTCATCTTGCCCGACGCCGCACCCGAGCCGCTGGAGAGCAGGAAGTGGCCGCACAGGACGCCCACGACCAGGGCAACGACGCAGATGGCAATCCAGATCGGAGTGCCCAGCGAACGCTTCGTACCTTTAGGGGCGCCCGAAGTCGTAGCCGTTCCCCCCTTGACACTGGTGTTCTCGGTAGTGCTGTCTGCCATGTGCTCACCTCTCGAACCGGCGCGGAAGGCCCGCGTCATGAATCTGCAATCGATACTCGACGGATACATACGCGTGGCATTCTACCGCAGAGTGCAGGGTCGACCGGCTCGACCGGGCATGCTCCCCCATGTTCGCACATGCACGCAGCCAATCTGAAGGGGCCACGCGCCGGCGAGTCGCGCTCGCGGCACCACGCGCATATGGTGGCACCACGCTCAAGCTGCCGCTACTTGGCCTTGTCCTTCGCAGTGGCGAGAATGTCGCCCGAGAACTGCTTGATGTAGCCACTGCCGCTCTCGGCATCAAACTTCACGCGAGCGGCAAGCGCCTTGGCGGTCTTCTTGGAGACGCTGCCACCCACAAAGCCGAGAAGCCCCTCGAGCATGTCGCGGTACTCGGCGTCGCCGTGGTAGCACTGGATGGCCTCGTCCAGGAGCGGCCAGACCCGGTTGGAGCGCTCGGGTGATGTGGAGCCAAGCCGGCACAGGAAGAGAAATGCCGCCAGGCGCACCGTGGCGGAATCGTCATCGAAGAGTGACGCCTCGGCGCCATCGAACGCGGCGCTCACCTGGTCGGCGTAGTTGTCGGTCATGGTCGAGAGGGCGCCAAGCACCTCCCAGCGCGTCTGGGCCTCGGGACGGTCGAGGGCGTCGATCAGCGCGTCGATGTGGCCCGCAAGCAGAGACGGGTCCTTTGCCGCCACGGCCGCGATGTCCTGCGACATCTCCTGGCGATGCCTGCGACTCGAAGCCGAGAGGCCCTCGACCAGCGCCGCAACGCCCGCCGCGCTCATCGCCTTGTTGTTCTCCTCTGCCATTGCAAAGTCTCCTCTCTGTGCCCCGCGCTACTCGTGGAAGCCGTCGACCACGACAGTTCCGCTCTTGGGGTCCTGGTGGATGTCGACAAAGCCAAGCTTCGCAGCCTCGCGGATAAGCGCCGTGAAGGAGCGGTACCCAAAGGAGCCCTCCGAGAACTGCGGGCGCTTGCGACGCATGGTGTCCTTTAGGCGACTCGCCAGGATAAACGAGTCGCTCTCGCGCTGCAGGGCGTCAATCGTCTCGAAGAGCAGCTGGTAGCAGGGCTGCTTTTCCTTGGGGACCTTCTGCGAGAAGTCCGGGATGCCCGCCTGGCGCGTGAGGTCCTCATAAAAGATGAACTCGTCGCAGACCTCGGCCAAAAGCGAGCTCGTGGACTCCTTCATGCCCACACCAATAACCGTCTTGCCAAACTCCTTGAGTTTGGCGACGAGCGGCGAGAAGTCCGAATCGCCGGAGAGAATCGCGAAGGTGTCGATGTGGTCCTTGGTAAGGCACATCTCGACAGCATCCACGGCAAGGCGGATGTCGGCCGAGTTCTTGCCCGTGTAGGCGCGGTCTGGAATCTCGATGAGCTCGATGCCCAGCTCGTGCAGGGGCGTGACCGCCGTGTCAAAGCGCTGCCAGTCGCAATAGGCGCGCTTTGCCGTGATGCGGCCCTTGTCGACAAGGCGCTCCAAGATGAGCTTCACGTCGGGTGCGGGGCCCGGCTCCTGGTGGCCGTTTCTCCTGCGCTTGCCTGTTCCCAGCGCAAGGTTCTCATAGTCTATGAACACCGCAATGGAACTCTGCGGCATCTCATTCGTTGCCATCTAGTGCCTGTTTCCTTTCTTTGCGTTGGCGCCGCTCGTGGGGCTGGGGGCGTCCGTCTGCACGCTTATGAGCTCGGGCTCGGGCTCGCCCTCCTTGCGCGCCTTGCGCACGGCACGGCCTCGGGCCTTCTCGGCATTGCCGCGCTCCGACTGGCCCTTGTTCACGTTGAAGTACCTGTCAGCAAACTTCCAAGGTCCCACGGACTCGCCAAAGCCCATCCTTGCGCCGGCAAGCACGCCTACCATAAGACCAAAGACCACACCCGCAAGGGTGAGCATCTGAACCGCCCACACCGCGGCAGAGGCCAGGATCCCAATGCCTATGATCTTGAGACTCATGATGTGGAAGTCACGGCGCTCGACGCACTTGGCACCCATGTCTTCGCCCACATGCTCGCCAATAACGAGGCCAAAGGCAAAGAGCATGATCACGAAGATGGCTGTTGCAAAGCTCGCTGTGTCGAGGCTGGCTTCCCCCATGCGGAGCTACTCCTCGTCGCCGTGATGGTGGCAGCAGTGGCCGCCCTCGCCATGCCCGCCGCAACAGCCGTCGCCACCATGGCCGCCACAGCAGCGGCCCTCGTCGGAGCCGTCATTGGCAAGGTCCTCCACGTCGAGCTTGGACCAGTCGAGACCCGCGGCCGCGCAGGCGGCCTCGTCTTGGTAGAGAAGGCTTATGGCCTGGGTGCCCAGGCGTGCGCCACCGATCTGGCACAGCATGTCATAGAGGGTATAGGCGGTCTCGGCGCCAGGCAGCGTGACGTCGGTGTCCTCGGCCTGCGCAAGCGCGAGGCCCAGGTCCTTGCGCAGGTGCTCCACAAGGAAGCCAGGCCTGTAGTCGCCTTCGAGCGACTTGGGTGAGAGGCGCTCCATGGCAACGGAGCCGCCCATGCCATGGCTCACCATGTCAAGCGTCTGGGCAACGTCGAGGCCACCCTGCTCGGCGAGGGCCATCGCGTCTGCGTAGCCCACCATGCATGCGGCGAGCGAGACCTGGTTGCAGAGCTTGGCCGTCTGGCCCTTGCCCGCCCCGCCCATGTAATAGATCTTGTCCGAGAAGGTCTTGAGGATGGGCAGCACAGGCGCAGCATCGCTCTCCTTTGCCCCCGCAATGAGAGTCAGCATGCCTGCCCTGGCGCCGGTGTCACCACCGGTCACAGGACAGTCGAAGGCATGCTTGTCATCTACCTCGCAGGCGTCGTGGATGTCCTTGGCAAGTTGCGCCGAGGAGGTCGTAAGGTCAACGAGATAGGCGCCCCTCTTTGCGGCCCGCACCAAGCCGTCGGTGGAGAGGTAGACGTCCTCGACGTCTGCGGGATAGCCGAGCATGGTAAAGACAACGTCCGCGTTGGCGCAAGCCTCGGCGGGGGTGTCCGCCCAATGGGCACCCCTGGCGAGAAGCCCCTCGGCCTTCGACTTGGTGCGATTGCTCACCGTGAGGTCGTAGCCAGCGTCCAGGATATGGCCAGCGATAGGGGCACCCATGATACCGGTGCCGATAAAGGCGACCTTGGTCCTGTGGGTTGTGGGCATGTGCATGGTCCTTTCATGAGAGGTGGGCCGCCCCGGCAATGTGCGCACTGCGGGACGGCCCGGTTGCGTACCGAGAGCTAGGCGTCTGCGCCTGACGCAGAAGGTGTGTCACCAGCGCCCGCACGGCCGCGGACGCGCTTGGCAATGCGGTCGGTAAGAGAGAGCTTCTCGCGACGGTCGGTGCCCCAGAAGACGAGGGCGACCATGCCCGGACCCACGTGGGCACCCAGGATGGGCGAGACCGAGGAGCGGACGATGGTGACATCCTCGCAGCCCTTCTCCTTGCGGATCTCGTGCTCGAGCCAGTCTGCGTCCTTCTCGGCGTCGGTCGAGACAATGGCAAGCGGCAGCGACGGGTCGTGCGCGTAGTTGTCGCGGAAGTCCTGGATGATCGCTCGCAGCGCCTTCTTGCGACCACGGCACATGCCGCGCAGCGTGAGGGCACCGTTCAGGTCGTAGGAGAGCTCGGGCTTTATGTCGAGCTTGCCGCCCACGTTGGCCGCCGCGGGCGGGATGCGACCGCCTGCGGCAAGCGCGTCAAAGCTGTCGAGCGTGAAGTAGCCGTGGATGAAGTAGCGCGCATCCGATGCCCAGTCATAGAGCTCGCGGGCCGTAAGGCCGTTTGACGCCTGGCGGACGACCTCGATGGCGAGAAGCTCTCCTGCCGCGGAGTCGCAGCGGTTGTCCAGCACGTAGATCTCTGCGCCTGGGCTCTTCTCGCGCAGCATCTCTGCCGCCTGGCGCGCCGAGTTGATAGAGGACGAGAGGCCCTCGGAAAGTCCCATGTAGATGATGGGGAGACCCTCTTCGGCCGCCTTCTCGAACACCTCGAGGTAGCGCCCCGGCGTCACCGCACTGGTGGTGTAGTGGACCTCGGGGTGCTTGCGCATGTTCTCGTAGAACTCGTGGGGGTCTTGGGTCTTCCACATGTCGTCGAGGTGCTCGACGCCCTCCGCGTCCACGTAGGTGAAGGGAATGACCTCGACGCCGAGCTGCTCGGCCACGCCGGGAGCGTAGTCCGAGGTGGAGTCGACAATGATCTTGACGTTGCGCCTCTGATGGTAGCGCCGGCCGACACCTTCGACGTCGGCCGGCGCCTGTGCTGGCTGGGGAGCTTCCTCCCGGACGCTTATGGTCTTCTGGTCTGCCTCTTTTGCCATTCGCTCCGTCTTTCCCGCTTACGCGTCCGGGTTTTCCTCGACCTTGGGCTTGATGATGCCGTAGCCGCCACTTTTCCTATGGTAAATGACGTTGACCAAGCCAGTGGTGGCGTTCGTGAACACATAGAAATCATGGCCGAGGAGGTCGGTCTGGACAAGGGCCTCCTCCTCGCTCATGGGCGTGAGCTCAACGTACTTCTCGCGCACGAGCTGGTCGTCTGCCTCCTCCGGCATGGGTGTGATGAGGTTGGCGAGTTCGTCTGCGCTGGGTACCGGCGCAGGCGGAACCTGGGCGCGCTGGCGACGGTCGATGACACGGGTCTTGTACTTGCGCAGCTGGCGGGTGACCTTGTCTGCCGCCTCGTCGATGGCGACGTACATGTCATCCGCGCTGGCAACGACGCGCACCACGTTCTTGCGCACAAAGACGGTAACCTCGCAGGTCTTGCGATCGGGGTTCGAGGGGTTCTTGTCAACACGAAGCACAACGTCGCAGCTCATGGGCGAGATGTCGAACACTTTGAGGGCGTCTCCGATTTTTTCGTTGACGCGGTCACGCAACGCGTCGGAAACGGTGACCTTGCGGCCCGAAATCTTGATGTCCACCATGCGTGCCTCCAATCGATTGCCATGCCATTCCCACGCAAACGCCAACACGGGTCTGGCCGTATATGATTGGTACCCAAAGCCGATGCAGGCTACGCGCGAGGACGGCGGGCGGCGTAGGCGACAGGGGCAGTGGTGACGCGACGAGGGACGGCAGGCCGCTTGCATCCCTTGGCAGGTTGCAACTGGCCCACAGCTTTCCTTTGGGGACAGCAGGCGACAAGCGCGGGCCGGGTTGGCGTGGATTCTCGACGGTTAGCGATTGCTAAACGGCGAGAATCCACGAGTACCGGATCCCGTTGGCGGTACTGCCTGGCGGGCTGGCCCCCGAGGGCAGAAATTCGGCTTCGTGCATACGCACCACCGAGACTTGCTGACAATTCCGATCTCTGGGAGCCCCACCGTGGCAACGGACCACCGTCGTGCGTACGCACCATCCCTGCCTGTTGCCATGGCCTTCTCGCCCAACTGGGCAAACGCCGGGCGCTTGGCAGAACCCACCGGTCGTGTGTACGCACCACCGAGACTTGCTGCCAGCAGGGCAGCTTACGGCCCAGCACTTTGAAGCCCATCCGTCGAGAAAGGCGTTCCACCCAGCTGACCTGGTATTCGACCCCACACTCGCGCACTGGGACCTCCGCTTTGGGGCTACTCGGCCCCTAACTCACGGTCCTCTCGCCCGCGAGGCCGTATGCCTCTTGTCTAACGGGCGGTGCGACTTACCTCTAGGACGAGCCGTGCTCGCCGCCGGGCGCACCCCGCGGCTTACGTGGATCCTTTTGGCCTCGTCTGCCATGAACTTGGGCGCACGAAAGCGCCCGCAACCACAGACCTGGGCGGAACGCAGCCGATTATAGCAGGCGAGAGGCCTCGCCAAGCCCCATGCCTACCACACGCGGGCCAAGGCGCACGCCGTGACCGACGCAGCTCCACGTGCGAGAAGTGCCCGCGTGGCCTCGCGGATCGAGGCCCCCGTAGTGATCACGTCATCAACCAGCAAGAGGTCAAGCCCCGAGACGTCGTCGCGCACAAAGACGGTGCCCGCGAGGTTGGCCGCACGTTCCTCTCGCCCAAGGGTGCGCTGGTCGCGCGAGCGCGGACGCACCAGAACGTCGGCCAGGGCAAGGCCCTCCTCGCGACAAAGCGCACGCGAGACAAGCTCCATGTGGTCAAAGCCGCGCCGGGCAAACGCCGCTGAGGTGGCGGGCACAAAGCATATGGCATCGGTCGCGCCCAGGTCAAAGCGGGAACAGCCATCACGTGCCGGCCAGGCAGAGGCCTCGTCGAGCGCCGTTGCCATAGCAGCCGCAATGACCGGCGCCAGTCGCAGCTCGTGCGCGTCCTTGAGGCACGAGACCATGCGCGCCGCCGTGCCGGCAAACCCAAGCGCGCAGATGGTCGCGCGCATCTCCCAGTCGTGCTCGCACTCGGTACAGGTGAGATGCCCAAAGGGAGCCCCACAGTCGGGGCAGGCCCAGCGCTGGCAAATCCAGGGAAGGCTTTCTCGGCATCCCTCGCAGACAAGCTCGCCGGGCATCTCGCAGGTGACGCAGCGCGTGGGCCACAGGAGCTCGGCGGTGCCGGAGGCGAGAAGCGATGCCGCCCTGATGGCAGGACGTCTCGTAGCGTGTGTGCCCCCAAACGGCATGCGACCCCCATCGCGCGCATGGATGGGGGTCGCCTCTCGGTTGGAACTGATGGTAGCACGCAGGTGCCGCACCGTCTTTCCCTATCCGAGAAGCGCGCACGCATTCTGCCAGAGGGCGGCGTACGTCTCGTCCCTTGTCGCCACGCCAGCATCCTCGCGAGCCGTCGCAATGCAGGCAGCCGAGAAGGCCACCATGGCGGGCTCGCACTCCTCACCACGCAGCGGGACGGGTGCCATGTAGGGGCAGTCCGTCTCGGAGAGAAGAAGCTCGGCAGGACAGGCCGCGACCGCATCGCGGATGTCATCGGAGCGCTTGAACGTAGCGGCTCCCCCAAAGGCAATGTGGCACCCAAGCCTAACAAAGGGAGCCATGACCTCGGGGCCGTCGGTGAAGCAGTGCAGGTCGCAGCCAGCAGGCGGTACGCCCTCCTCGGCCAGCACGCGCGCGGCAAGGTCATGCGCCGAGTGGTCATCTGGGTCCTGACCGTCTCGTATGTGCAGCTCAACGGGCAGGCCGCGATCGCGGGCAACGGCAAGCTGACGCCTGAGCGCAACCTCCTGCACGTCTGCAGGAAGCTCGTTGTACGGGCCAAAGTCCAGGCCAATCTCGCCCACGCCCGCGCAGCGCGGGCTGGCGAGAAAATCACCCAGGCAAGAAAGCGCGGCGTCATCCAGCCGCGCGGCTCCGTAGGGGTGCGCCCCGGCCACGATGCGGACGCGCTCCACGAGCGGCGGAAGGGCTGGGTACCCCGCCGGCCCGGGCGGCGCAAAGCCGTGCGCCGCGCACTCATCCAAGCGCTCGGTGGCACGCTCGACCTGCTCGTCTATCCATGAGAGGTACGCAGCTGCCGAGGGAAAGAGGCGCGGGACCTCATCCACCGGATCGACCGGCACCACCAGCAGGCGGACGCCAGCCAGCGCCGCACGGCAGATGGCAGTCGAGGGGTCATGTCGCGAGAAGCTCGTGAGGTGGCCATGGGTGTCCGCAAGCGGCGCAGGCGATGTGGGCAGCTCGCAGGGGCGTCCCCTTCGGTCGTGAAAGAGGTGCCCGTCCTCAAGCGTCAGGGCGTCCAGCCCGAGAAGTTCCTGCGACATGTTCGCGTTCCGCCTTTCCGCCGCCTCGGGTCCGTCACCCCAGCGCGCCAGCAAGGCGCACGAAATCCGCAGGCGAGAGGGTCTCGGCGCGCACGCCAGGCGCAATGCCGCACGTCGCAAAGGCCGCGGCCAGCGCGTCCCTCTCGTACCCAGACGCCACCATCGAGTTCCGAATGGTCTTGCGACGCTGGGCGAACGCCGCATCGATCACGGCGGGCGCCGTGGCGGGCACGCCCTCAAGCGGCGCGCGGTCGATGCGCACCACGGCAGAGTTCACATGCGGCGGTGGGCTGAACGACCCCGGCCCCACCTCAAAGCGGCCGGTCACGCGGCCGAGAAGCGCCAGCTTTGCCGTGTAGGCACCGTAGGCCTTGGACCCCGGCGCGGCGCAGATGCGCTCCGCGACCTCGGCCTGCACCATCACGACGGCCCGCTGCACGGAGGGCACCTCGGAGAACACCTTCAAGACGAGCGTCGCCGCCACCTGGTATGGCAGGTTCGAGACAAACTTGCCCGGCGCAAACGGCAGCCCATCCGGAATCACCTTCAGGGCGTCCCCCATCACCAGACGAAGCCGGTCGGAGTCCTGGGCGCAGGTCTCGCCGAGAACGGGCTCGAGCTGGCGGTCGGCCTCAACGGCACAGACGGCACCCACGCGCGGCAGCATGGCTACCGTGAGAGTGCCGATGCCCGGCCCCACCTCAAGCACAGCGTCTGCGGGGTCAAGCTCCGCAAGCTCCAGGATGTGCCCGATCACGGAGTCATCCACCAGAAAGTTCTGGCCAAGTCGGTGCTTTGTGGCCAAGCCAAAGCGCTCGAGGACCGCGTGGGTCTCACGCAGGTTGGCCAGCTTCGAGTATGCCACCGTATGCTACTTCTTCGCCGTCGCCAGGCGCGGGAAGAGCGCATCGCCCTTCGTCACCTCGACGCCGCCGACAAGACGGCCCCACGTGCACACAGAGGCAAGGTCCGTGGTGTCGACCTCGTCACCCGCACCCATACGACGCAGCACCTCGGCCGAGGCCTGCGGCATAAACGGCGACAGCAGGTGCGCACAGATGCGGATGGACTCGAGCAGGTTCGCGATGATCTGGGCAAGCTCGCCCGCACGCGCCGGTTCCTTGGCCACGGTCCAGGGTGCAGAGTCCTCGACGTAGTGGTTGGCTGCATGCACGAGCTCCATCACGACGTCCTTGGCCTGGACGTACTCGAGCTTGTCCATGTGCTCGACGTAGCGCCCCCCAATGCCCTGGGCAATCTCGCGCAGGGGGTTCTCATCGTCTGCCCAGCCATCGGCCAGCTCGGGCGTCTTGCCGCCAAAGTACTTCGCGCTCATGTTGAGCGCGCGGGAAACAAGGTTGCCCCAGCTGTTGGCAAGGTCGGCGTTGTAGACCTGCTCCATACGAGAGAAGCTAATGGCACCATCCTCGCCAGGCACGACGTCGGTCATGAAGTAGTAGCGGTAGCCCTCGACGCCAAGAAGGTCAATCACGTCCTGCGGCGCAATGGCGTTGTCACGGCTCTTGGACATCTTCTCGCCCTGACCGGTCTCCTCGTTGCGCACCATAAGGAAGCCGTGAGCGAAGACGTGCTCGGGAAGAGCCTCGCCAATGGCCATGAGCATGGCCGGCCAGATCACGCAGTGGAAGCGGATGATGTCCTTGCCCACCACGTGGTACTGGGCAGGCCAGCGATATGCCATCTCGGCCTCGCCCTCGGGCGTGTCCATGCCATAGCCCACAGCGGTCATGTAGTTGAGCAGGGCGTCGAACCACACGTAGGTGACGTGCTTCTCGTCAAAGGGCACGGGGATGCCCCAATCGAAGCCCGTGCGAGAAACCGAGAGGTCCTGAAGGCCACCCTCCACGAAGCTGCGCACCTCGTTCATGCGGAAGTCGGGCTGGACAAAGTCCGGGTGCTCGTCGTAGAGCTTGAGCAGGCGGTCCTGGAACGCGGAGAGCTTGAAGAAGTAGGACTCCTCCTGCACGCGTTCCAGCGGACGGCGACAGTCAGGGCAGAGGTGCTGGCCCTCGGTATGGTGCTCCTCGTCGGACTTGGAGACCTGGGTCTCGGTGTAGTAGGTCTCCTCGGGCACGCAATACCAGCCGTCATAGGAGCCCTTGTAGAGGTAGCCGGACTCCTTCATGCGCTCCCAGAGGTACTGCACGGCGTCATGCTGGCGCTTCTCGGTGGTACGGATGAAGTCGTCGTTGGAGATCTCGAGATCGCGCCAGAGGTCCTTGAAGAGCGGGGCCTGCGAGTCGCACCACTCCTGGGGGGTCATGCCGTGCTTGGCCGCGGCCTCGGCGACCTTCTCGCCATGCTCATCCATACCCGTGAGGAACTTCACGTCGTAGCCAGTCGCGCGACGGTAGCGGGCCTCGACGTCGCAGAGGACAGTCGAATAGGCCGTGCCCAGGTGCGGCTTGGCGTTAACGTAGTAGATGGGCGTGGTGATGAAGAAGCTTGGCTTGGCCATGGCTTGCGGTCTCCTCATGATGGATGGTGCGCCGTGGGCGCGTATGTGCAAGCGAATATGATACCCCAGAGCCTCGCACAGCGCCGACAGCGCACCGACATCACGTCTTCACGCCTACCGCTTGAGGCTCCCCATGAGCCCGCGCGCAAGCTGTCTCGTGACCTCGCGACCAAAGGAGCCAATCATCGAGGTGGCGACCCTCCCCACCTGCTTGGCGACCTCCTGCTGGGCCTTCTCGCGCTCGCGGGCCTCGCGCTCTGCCTGCTTCTGGGCGGCGACTTCGGCACGCGCGGCCTCGCGCTCTGCCTCGCGCGCGGCCTTCTCTTCTGCCCTCTGCTGGTCTTTGGCGGCCTTCTCGGCCTCCCTCTGGCGCTTGGCCTCGAACTCCGCCTTCTCCTTCTCGAAGGCAACACGCTCAGCCGCAAGCTGGGCGTTTGCCGCAGCAACGTCGCGCTGCCCTTGGATCTGCTCGTAGGCACTCTCGCGGTCGATGGCGGTTCCGTACTTTTCCATGAGGTCTGCCTGGGCCGCATAGACACCATCCAGCACGTCGGCATCAGCCGCCGCCATGCGGCACTGCGGGAAGAGCACGCGGGCACGCTCCACCACCGACGGCCTGCCCTCCTCGTCGAGCAGCGAGACGAGCGCCTCACCGGTGCCCAGGTCCTGCAACGCCTGCACCGAGTCGAACGCCGGGTTTGGCCTAAAGCTCGCCGATGCCGCGCGCACGGCCTTCTGCTCGGCCGGCGTATAGGCGCGAAGGCCGTGCTGCACGCGGTTCGAGAGCTGGGCCAGCACCTCGTCGGGAATGTCTGCCGGCGACTGCGTAATGAAGTAGACGCCCACGCCCTTCGATCGCACGAGCTTCACTACCTGCACGATCTTGTCCACAAGCTCCTGGGGCATATCATCAAAGAGCAGGTGAGCCTCATCAAAGAAGAACACGAACTTGGGCTTTTCGGCATCTCCCACCTCGGGCAGGGTATCAAAGAGCGAGGAGAGCATCCAAAGCAGGAACATCGCATAGATCTGCGGGGTCTGAATGAGCTTGGCGGCGTTCAGTACGTTCACGTAGCCGCGGCCGTCAGGCGTACAGGCAAACCAGTCAGTGAGGTCGAGGTCAGGCTCGCCAAAAAAGACATTGCCGCCCTGGTCCTCCACTGAGATGAGCGCGCGCTGGATGGCGCCAACGGACTGCGGCGAGACGTTCCCGTAGGTGGACTGGTACTCCTTGGCGTGCTCAGACACGAAGGCGAGCATGGCGCGCAGGTCCTTGAGATCGATGAGGAGGAGGCCGTTCTCGTCTGCCACGCGAAACACGATGTTGAGCACGCCCTCCTGGACCTGCGTGAGGCCAAGGATGCGGGCGAGCATGACCGGTCCCATGTCAGAGATGGTCACGCGCACGGGAATGCCCTTCTCGCCCAGCATGTCCCATATGCGAACCGGTGCACCCTGGAAGCTGACCTCGCCCTCTTTGAGGTTGAAGGTGTCCTCGCAGCGCTTGCGGATGAAGTCTGTCATCTCGCCGGCCTGCGCCATGCCCGTGACGTCGCCCTTAACGTCTGCCATGAAGACAGGCACGCCTGCCTGGGAGAACCCCTCGGCAAGCACCTTGAGCGTGACGGTCTTGCCCGTCCCGGACGCGCCGGCGATGAGTCCGTGACGGTTTGCCTGTCCAAGCAGCAGGCAGCAGGGCTTCTCGCCCTGGGCGAGCCAGATCTTGTTGTCTACGAGCATGGGACCTCCCAACGTGGTCTGATTTGCAATCATCCTAAACAGGTGCAGTGTAGCGCGAGGACGACGGGCACTTGCATCACGTGTTTCTGGCGGCTGCTGCCACAACCTTATCGTAGACCTCTGCACGAGGAACCGAGAAGTCCTTGGCCACCCGCTTTGCCAGCGCAGACTTTGGCTCACCGGCAGCAAGCCCTTCGCAGATGGCCTCCTCTAGCGTAGGCGCGCCGGCATCCGCAATGCCACGGCGGCTCTCCTCAAGTTCCTCATCTGTGGGCGGCGCAATCACGATGACACACTCCCCGCGCACCTCGTCGCGCGCCGCCACGGCTGCGGCAAGCACGGGTGCCACGCCGCGCACGACCTCCTCGTGCAGCTTGGTAAGCTCTCGTACCAGGGCCACCTTACGGTGCGGCATGACCTCGGCCACGCTTGCAAGCGTTGCGACCACGCGATGCGGGGACTCGTAGCAGACGATTGCCCCGGGCACCTGCGCCAAGACGTCCAGGCGCGCCAGCTGCGCGGAATGTCGGCGAGGCAGGAAGCCTTCGAAGAAGAAGTGCTCGCACGCCAGGCCAGACGCAACAACGGCGCACGTCACGGCCGAGGGCCCGGGCACAACCTCGACAGGGAGGCCCGCGTCAAGCGCGGCATCAACCAGGCGCTGGCCGGGGTCACTCACGGCCGGCATGCCCGCATCCGAGACAAAGGCCACGCGCTCGCCCGCCTTCATGCGCGCAAGCGCAGGGGCAATCTTTGACGCAATCACGTTCTCGTCGCAGCGCACGAGAGGCACGTGCAGGCCAAAGGCCGAGAGAAGCCTGCCCGTGACCCGCGTGTCTTCGCAGAGAATGACGCTTGCCTCGGAGAGCGTCCTGATCACGCGCGCAGAGGCGTCCTCGAGGTTGCCGATGGGCGTGCCCACCACGGAGAGAATGCCTGTCATCTGGAGATGATCCCCCGCTCGAACGACGAGAGCGCCACGCGGGCATCCCAGCTCGAGAGCCTTCCTGTGGTCTTCCAGGTCTGGAAGAACCACGCCGGGAGCTTCTCGTATGCCGTGAGCTGCTCTGATGAGTAGATACGCTCGAGTGCCACACGCCCCTCGGGTGTCATGGCCGCATCTGCGATGGGAAGCGCCGATGACCACTTGCCCACCATCACGGGAAGGCCGCTTCGCTGGTCTTCTCGTATGTGGCGATGGATGGTCGTCATGATCTTCCGCACGCCAAGCGTGTTTGCCCCAGGCACGTAGCCAATGTCGGCCATGATGGCAGACGGCTTGTCCAGGTGGCAGTCAAGCCACACGTTTTGGTACTGGCGCTGCGCCATGAAGCGACGCCAATCGGTGGGAATGCCCGCATCAGGGAGAATGACCACCGGCTCTGGGCCCGCAGCCTCACGCACGCGGTCGTACGCGGCGCGGTAGTAGTTTCTCAGTTGATGGCCAGGCATGCCGTCGGTGACGCTCAGGCCATGCCGTACCTGGATGCGGGCATCATCTGCGACCTCAATGCCGTAGAAGCCCATACGCGAGGCGTACCTCGAACTCAGCTGGGAGAGGACCCAAAGGGCGTTCTCGCGAATGCCACGGTTGTCGGTGAAGCTGCTCCAGGCCTGCTCGTCTCCGGGGACGCCCGGGCTTACCGCCAGCGCGAAAACCACCTTGAGGTCGATCTCCTCGGCCCACTCGAGCGCCTGGTCAACCTCTTCGATGCAGCCCTGGTGGGGACCGGGGTTGGGACCGTTCTCGCCAAAGACGTACCAGGGGACGGGCAGCCTCACGGCATTGAAGCCACGAGACGCTATGCGAGAGAAGTCTTCCTTGGTCACAAAGCGGGCGCGGTGGCGCCTGACCACCTCGCGATATCCCTTTGCCCCCAGCGATGTGACCAGCGAGGGCTCATCAAGGGCCCCGGATCCGGAGAAGAGCTCCGGCGTGACCCAGGACTCAAGCGTAAGCCAACCGGTAAGGTTGACGCCATGAAGTGCGTTCTCTGCCATGCGCCGCCTCCGCTCCCATCAAAGTTCAGCGCCTCTTCAGAGTGTAGCGCAGGCGAGCGGGTTCAGGCGCGCGGCTCTGTATCACACATTCGGACGCGTTTGTGTGACGTCCTGCGCTCGTCACACGTTCGGCAACGATTGTGTGACGGTGGCGAGAAGGACCTTGGGGCCTTGGCCTGGTCGGCCCCTGGGACCCACCCGGGCGGCCCCTGGGGCCCGGGCCCCGCCTACCCCTGGTCTGGTGCGTACGACGCCCGGTTGTTGGGAGTCTCGTTGCAGTCCACGCGGCCAACGGGCAGCCCACGCGCGACAAGCCGGTCGAAAAGGTAGTGTGCGAGGTTCTCGGCCGTGGTGCGAAACGGAAGAATGGTGAGGCTAAAGCCCTCGGATTCGAGCGCTTCGAGCGTCGCGGGCTTAAGGGAGCCCTCCTCCACAAGGAAGGTATGGTCGAGCGCGTCGCACTCCTCGCGCACGATGCGCTTGAACGCGACAAAATCCACGACCATGTCCCTCTCCGTGCCCGAGGCGCCCAGCTCCCTTGAGCGAACGTAGGCGGTCACGCGCCACTGGTGGCCATGCAGGTTCTCGCACTTGCCGTTGTAGCCGGTCAGGAAGTGCGCCGAGTCAAACCAGTACTCGGTCGAGAGTTCGTACACGAGCCACCTACTCCCCTGTCGGCGCCGAGGGCTGCGCGCCGTTGCCTGCAGAACCACCCTCGCCGCCGCCACGACGTCCACGGCCGCCACGATGGCGACGGCGACGCTTGGGTGCGGTGCCGTCTGCGCCCGGCTGGCCTGCGGCACCATCGGTGGGTGCCATGTGCTTGGGCGCGGGACGGCCACCCTGGCCACCCTGCCGGCCATTGCCGGGGCGAGAGGGACCACCCTGGCTGGAGACGTTGGAGCCCTGCGCTGCAGCACCCCTGCGGTCGCCCGGGTGACGCGTGCGACGCCGCTGCTGCGCGCCCTGCGCCTGTCTGGCGCCGGCACCAGTGCCCTTCTCGGCACCCATCCCGCGACCCTGCCCGCCCTCGACGCCGGTTGCGCTTCCAGTGACGCGGTGGTGTCTGCGGCGACGTGTGGGCCTAGGCGCATCCGCATCGGCCTCCATGTTGCTGGTCACCGTGACTTCGAACTCCTCGGCAGCAAGCTCCACGCGTGCCGTACGACCGTTGCGGTGGCGGCGTCTCGTGGGCTGCTGCTCGCCCTTGGTATCGGCGGCATCCGTAACTTCCGGTCCCGCAGCCTGGCGCCTCTCGGCACCCTCGGCCGCACCGCCGTCACTCGCGCGCCTGCGACGGCGCTTGGGCCGCACGAAGAGGTCCGCGTCGTCGAAGCCCTCGGGAGGCGTCACGCCGTGCGCACGGTCAAGCTCGGCCAAAGCCATGCGAACGTCAGGCGATTGGAGGCGCTCGAGAGCGTCGCGCGTCACCGTGTCAGGGCGGCAGGCGCAGCCCAGGTCCTTGGACTTCTTTACGGCGGCATCGGAGGCAATCATCTCGGCCAGTGGCACGCGCACCTGCTTGCCGTTCTCCAGGCGCAGGCAAAGCTCTTCCTTGGGGGTGTCGTACTCCACGATCTTGGCCTTGCCCAGCGGCGTCTCGATGACAGCGTTGCGCTTGGGGGCGCGGCCCTTGAAGTCGCGGTACGCCTCGAACTCATAGCGCAGGCAGCACATGAGGCGCCCACACGCACCCGAGATCTTGGTAGAGTTGAGTGGCAGGTCCTGCTCCTTTGCCATGCGAATGGAAACCGGCTCGAAGGCGAGGCCAAAGCGGGTGCAGCACAGCTCCTGGCCGCAGTGCCCCCAACCGCCCACCACGGCAGCCTCCTCACGCACGCCAATCTGGCGCATGTCGATGCGCTCGTGGAGCTCGCGGGAGAGGTCGCGCACCAGCTGGCGAAAGTCCACGCGCTCCTCGGCCGAGAAGTAGCAGACCACCTTACCGCCATCGAAGAGGTACTCGACGCCCACGGGCTTCATGTCGAGCTCGCTCTGGGAGACCAGGCGCCTAAAGACGGGGAGTGCCTTTTCGCCCTCATCGGCAAGCTCCTCTGCGTGGGCGAGGTCCTCGTCGCTTGCAACGCGAAGCACGGATCTGAGCTGGGCATGGTTGGTTACGCGGTCGAGGTCCTCGGCGCTCATCTCGCGAGCGTCTGCGGTGACAAGGCCAATCTCGTGGCCACGCTCGGTGGCGCAGATCACGTGGTCTGCCTCGACGGCCTCGGTGCCCGCGACGTCAAACCACAGGTCGCGGGCAGCATATTTGAACTTCACCGGAATGACGGTGGGCATGCGAGCGCCTCCTTGATACGAAGAAGCATGACCTCAAGGGCCAGCTGGGGGGATACGTTGTGCGCGAGGTCGTCGCGCGTTGCAGAAACCGCCTCGAGCGCAGAAAGTGCACCGCGCGTTCCTGTGGATGCGGCAAGGCGGTCGACCACGGCGGCCGCGTCCCCGTTCACGATCTTTTGCGGCACGCCCTCGCAGCGTACGAGCACGTCGCGCAGAAGAGAGTCTGCAGCGGCCAGGGCCTCCATGATACCGGAACGCTCACGTACCGTAAGCTCGCGCTTGTTTGCGTCGGCCACCTGCTTGAGCGCCGATGCGGTAAGGAAGTCTGCGCTTTCCTTAGCGGCCTCGTCCTGAGCCACCTGGACGTCCCTCAAAGGCACGCGCACGGCAGCCAAAAGGTCACGTGCCGAGCAGAGCATGTCCCACGAATCGTCACGACCAAGCTCGTCCAAGATGCGAACGACCAGGCGCCTCACCTCACGGCGCGAGGGAGAGGCGAGAAACTCCGAGGCACGCGCGGGAGTGCCGGTAACCGATAGTGCGATCCTCGCCTCATCCTCGCTTGCACCGGAGCGGTGCATGACCTCGTCGAGAGCCACGCTGGGTGCAATGGTGCGAAACGGCACCACCTGACAGCGAGAGACAATCGTGGACAGCACCGATGCCACCGAGCGGGCGAGAAGGATGAACACCACGCCCTCGGGCGGCTCCTCGATGGTCTTGAGCAAGGCGTTTGCCGACGTGCCGCGGAGAAGACCCGCGCTCTCAAGCACGTAGACCTTCGCGCGGGCACGGCTGGGCGCGCGAGTCGCGCCCTCGATGAGGGTGCGCACCTGGTCAACAAGGTAGCCGGTTACGCTTCCCGGCGAGAGCCACTGGACGTCGGGGTGGGTGCGATGCTCCACGCGGCGGCAATCGTCGCAGGTGCCACAGCCACCATTGGGACAGACAATGCACTGCGCCAATGCGGCAGCGGCCTCCTCCATGCCGCAACCCGGCACCCCCACAAAGAGATATGCGTGCGAGAGACGGTTTTCTCTCACAGCAGCGGTGAGCAGGTCACGGACGCGCGGCTGGTCGCTAAGCGCATCAAGCACGACAGCGGCGTGCGCGGATGCGGGCACGGAGCCCTCCCTAGCGGCGGCCATGATGCTCAACCTCCGGGAAGAGCGACACGGGGAGAACGTCCGCAAGGGAGGCGACAAGAGCGCCGTATACCTCATCCGGCGTGCCGGCGGCGTCCACCAGGCGCACGCGGCTTGGCTCCTCTTCGGCAAGGCGCAGATAGCCCGCGCGCGCGCGGTTCTGGAAGGCAAGCCCTTCCGCCTCGAGGCGGTCGACGCCGCCTTCGGTGGCACGGGAAGACGCGACCACCGGATCGATATCTAGGACAACCGTGCGATCTGGAGTAACGCCACAGCTGCCCAGCGCGTTGGCCGCTCGCACAGTCTTGGACGAGAGACCCCGTGCGGCCTCCTGGTAGGCCAGGGTCGAGTCGAAGAAGCGGTCACACACCACCATGGCGCCGCGCTCGAGCGCGGGCTCGATGACCTGGCGGACCAGCTGCGCGCGGCTGGCCTCGTAGAGGAGCAGCTCGCACTCGGGGCACATCTCGGCATTGGAGGCATCGAGCAACAGGCCGCGGATCTTCTCGGAGATAGATGTACCGCCGGGCTCGCGCAAGCGCACTACGTCACAGCCGGCAGCCTCGAGCGCTGTAGCCAGTCTCGCCGCCTGCGTAGTCTTGCCGCAGCCGTCGATTCCTTCGAGGGTCACAAACAGGCCCCGTCCTTCAGATGTCTTCCCCGCTGCCACCGACACATGCCTCCTCCCGCCTTCGTACGCCATTGCATGGGTAGCCGGATTACTTTAGCAGGTCATCGTGGGGAGTTGGTGGGGCAAGGGCGTGTTTGCGCAGCAGGTGCAGATGGTGGCCCTTATCGCACTGAGAATTATTGCGCACTCGTATAGGGTAACGATGATATCCTCCCAGTTGTGCTCCGAACATCAGCAATGGACGCGCAATGATTCCGAGCAGGCCAGCCGTTGCCGATCCCACCCGTCGCCGCAGCCGTCCCGCACCCGCAGCCGTCCCGCACCCGCAGCCGTCCCGCACCCAAGCAAAGCCCCCTGGCACACAAGTGCACCAGAGGGCCGTAACGCCAGGTACCTCTCATCCTACTGCGCGGTGTAGCCGCCGTCGACATAGAGCTGCGTTCCCGTGACAAACTCGTTCTCGACAAGGAAGACCACGGCGTGCGCAATCTCCTCGGGCTTGGCAAAGCGCCCAAGCGGGTGCATGGCGAGAAGCTCATCGTGGCGCTTCTGCCCAATGAGCTCGGCGCTCACGAGTGGAGTATCCACGTAGCCGGGGTTCACCGTGCTCACGCGGATGCCGTCTTTTGCCAGCGCCAGCGCGGATGACTTCGTGAGCAGGTTCACGCCGCCCTTTGCCGCACAGTACGACGGGATGAGCGGGTCGCCAATCGTACCCTCGATGGAGGACGTGCTCACGATGGCCCCGCCGTGACCCTGCCTCTTCATCTGGATGGCCGCGTACTTGACGCCGTAGAAGACGCCCGTGAGGTTGATGTCGATGACCTGGCGCCAGTCCTCGTCGGTCATCTCGTCCACCGTTGCCATGGTACCGGTACCGGCGTTGTTGACCATGATGTCCAAGGAGCCAAAGCGATCGACAGCGAAGTCGACCAGGTCCCTTACGCTCTTCTCGTTCGACGCGTCTGCCTGGCAGAAGGCGACCTCGGAAGACGTTCTGGAAAGCTCCTCCACGGCCTTCTCGCCGCGTTGGGCGTTGCGGCCAGCCACGACGACCTTGGCTCCCTTGGCGAGAAGTGCCTGCGCCGTGGCAAGGCCAATGCCCGAGGTGCCTCCAGTGACGATGGCGGCCTTTCCCTTGATGTCAAACATGTGGGCCTCCTATCTTCAAGTCGTTGCATCTGAGAGCCGGATACCGGATGCTTTGATG
>NZ_DBHHPX010000036.1:0-26725 GCF_057241865.1 Tractidigestivibacter sp. | reverse complement strand
GAGAAGTCGGAGGCTGGCCCACCTTTGCCACTTGACAAGTCTATCTACATATCAGCCGGGCCTTCGACCGTACGTCTCTTGGGCATATGCCGAATTTTGGCTTCTCAGCGCAACCCATCGGCTCAGGTGGGGTAGAACAGAAAGCATCACCGCCGCGGGACGGCCGTCCCGCTTCTGAAGGGAGACATCATGGCAGACTTCGATATCGCAGACGGTTTCCGCAAGGTCTTCCTGGCAAGCGTGGGCGCAGTTGCCACCACCGCCGAGAAGTCCCAGGAAGTCATCGATGGCTTTGTGAGGAAGGGCGAGCTTACGGTTGCCCAGGGCAAGGCCATCAACGAGGAGCTCACCCGTAAGGCCAGGGAGGTCGTTGGCGACACCTCTGACGCTGCCCTGCGTGCCAGGATGAAGTCAATGACTCCCGAGGAGCGCGCGGACTTCGCCAAGAAGGTCGCTTCCATGGCCTCCGACCTTGACGCAGATGTTGTTGAGCCGGATTCCGTCGAGGATGCTCCGGTCGATGATGGTGACGCCAAGGAGTAGAACCTGTGCCTGAGGTTCACGACAAAAGTGATGCTGCAACAGGGAGCTCGCCACGTAGCAGTGACGAGCTCCTTGACGCGTGGTACAAGAGCGTGAGCGAGGGGGGCTTCGAGGACGACGACTCGCAGACCATCGGCATCTTCGGCGGCCGTAGCAAGACATCAGATGGGTACGTGTCATCGCGTAGCTCTCGGATGAGACGCGTGCGCGAGATCCTCTCGATTGTCCGTCGCTATGACATCTTTCACGGCCTCACCCCCAAGAGCCTGCGGCACTTGCTCGAGGAGCTGGGCCCAACCTTTGTGAAGGCAGGCCAGATCCTCTCGATGCGCTCCGAGATCCTGCCCGAGAGCTTCTGCCGGGAACTCACCAAGCTCCGCTCTGACGTGGAGCCCATGGACCGCGAGACGGTGCTTCAGGCCTTGCGTGACGAGTACGAGACCCCCATTGAGGACATCTTTGACGCAATTGACGATGTTCCCCTGGGCTCTGCCTCCGTGGCGCAGGTGCACAAGGCCCGTCTCGTCACGGGCGAGATGGTCGCCATCAAGGTGCAGCGGCCCCACGTCCAGGAGACGATGGCGCAAGACATCGCCATCATGCGCTCGCTTGTGGGCTTCATGAATCGCTTCATGTCGGGAAGCCAGTTTCTCGACATGCAGTCGGTAGTGGACGAGCTGTGGCAGTCCTTTCGTGACGAGACGGACTTCCTGGTGGAGGCGAGGAACCTCGAGGAGTTTCGGCGCAACAACGCGGACTGCAGGTTTGTGGACTGCCCCAAGCCCTATCCCGAGCTCTGTGCCAGGCACGTCGTGGTCATGGACTACATTGAGGGCATTCCCATCGACAAGACCGCAAGGCTCGTAGCTGCCGGCTACGACCTCGAGGAGATGGGCACCAAGCTCGTCGACAACTACACGCGCCAGATGATCGACGACGGCTTCTTCCATGCGGACCCGCATCCGGGCAACCTCATCGTTCGCGGTGGGCAGATCGTCTACATTGACTTGGGCATCATGGGAAGGCTCTCCTCGCACGACCGCAGGGCCATGTCGGATATGGTCAAGGCTGTCGCTCTCAGGGACTCCGCGGGACTTGCCGACGGCCTCCTGCGCTTCTCGATATCAGATACGTCTGTGGTCGACCATGCCCACCTGCTCGATGACCTCGACATGATCATTGCGGACTACGGCGAGGCAGACCTCTCGGACCTCAACGTTGGCGCGTTTGTGAACTCGCTCATCTCGATGGCGAGAAAAAACGGCATCGAGCTTCCTGGCACGGTTACCATGCTGGCCCGTGCCCTTGTCACGCTCGAGGGCGTGGTCGACGAGTTCTTGCCTGGCGTCTCGATCATCGAGATCATCACGGCTCACATCAAGGCGCATACCACACCCGAGGACATGCTCAAGCATGAGGCCAAGGGCTTTGCACGCGAGAGCATGCGAGCGGCGCACGGGCTTCTCGGTGCGGCCTCCCAGGCGGACCTTGCCATGAAGATGCTCACGCGTGGTCAGCTGCGGTTCAACCTTGATGTTGCGGGGACCGAGGACCCCATCAACGATATTGCCCACATTGCCAACCGCCTCACGATGAGCGTTATTGTGGCAGGCCTCTTCATCGGCTCGTCTGTGGTCTACTACGCTCGCATCCAGCCGGTCATCTTCGGCATTCCCGTGATTGGGTTTGTGGGCTATCTCGTTGCCTTCGTGCTGGGCGTGTGGGTTGCGAGGAGCATCATCAAGGACGATCGACATCGTTGACGCTAATGCCTTGCCGTAGACCCTGACGCCTTGCGCAGAACTGCCGTGACGATGTCACGCGTAAGCTGATAGACGCCGGGCATCTTTGACTCGCGCGGGCCTGCCACGTTGAGCGTGGTGCCACGCGCCTCAAGCGAGGAGAGCCACAAGAGCGCCTCCTGTGCGTCCCTCTCGGCATCGTGCCCCTCGAGGACCAGCACCGGTCGGCCAAAGCGCTCGGCGAAGATGGCGGTCATCTCGGTGCCGCTTTTGGGCTCGAGGCCACCAGGGGAGACGATGAGCGTGGCGTGGCTGTCGCGCACGTTCCACGCCGTGCGCTCGACATAACCTTCTGCGGCGCCCTCGTGCAGCTCTGGGTATAGGGCGAGAAGGCCCGGCGGCTCGGGAAGGTCTTCCGCCAGGCCGCCGGGCGGGCACCAGCCACAGATGGACACTCCCAGCTCCCGTGCGGCATCGAGGCCGCCACGGTCTGCGCCGGTCTGCCCGCCGGAGCGTACGAGCGAGACGAGCGGCAAGGTATCGATGATGTGGGTGGCCTCAACCTGCTGGTGGGCGATGATCTTTCCGTCGGTGGGGTCCGCGGTCAGCGAGGTCTCCCACTCCTGACGCGTGATGCGCTGCACGTGCTCCTCGTGTGCTATACCGACCCGGTCAACGGCATGCGGGTTGCTATGGTGCGGGCGCAGACCCGCCTTCTCCTGCACCCGCCTGCTTTCCTCGTTGCCCTCGTAGTAGGCGGCGCGTACCGCAGAGAGGCCCTCGACCAGGAAGGCATGGCGAAGCACTTCTCGCACCGCCTCTGTCATGTAGCCATGGCCCCACCAGGGGCGCGCGATCCAGTAGCCAATCTCGGCCTCGTCTGCTGGGAGGTCCTCCCTGCCGCTGTTCCCGGCATGCATGAGGGCGATGGCCCCAATGGGCTCGTCGGCAAGGGCACCCCTGCGGTCCCTGAGCGTGATTGCCCAGGTGTCCGGCAGCATGAGAAGGTCGCACAGGACGGTCTCGCTCTCCTCGATCGTCATGTGGGGTGCCCAACCTGCCCGCGGTCCCACCTCGGGGTCGCTGGCGTAGCGGAAGAGCGCAGGGGCGTCCTTCTCGCGCCAAGGGCGTAGGCAAAGCCTGCCCGTCCGTAGGATGGGGGTCCTTTTCGGCATAGTCTCGCGCATGTGTCTCCTGACGTTATCTTGACTGACACACCATAGCGCAATCGGGGAGTCCTTGGTTCCTAGAGCCTGTGGAAGCGTGGCTCCCAGTGCTCGAAGGTGCAGAGGCTGTCGAACCCCAGCGAGCGGAGGCGGTCCTTCCCAAGGCGGAGGTAGGCGCCAAGGTGCTCCGGGCGGTGCGAGTCCGAGCCCAGCGTGATTACGGTGCCCCCGAGGTCGCGGTAGAGGCGAAGCATGTCGTCCGTGGGCTGGGGCCCTGCAAGCCCGTAGCGCCAGCCGGACGTATTGACTTCGATGCCGTGCCCGCCGGAGATGGCTTTCTCTAGGATGGCAGCCACCACATCCCGCGTGGCCGAGAAGGACAGCGGACCTTCCGGTGTTGGGTCGTAGCGGCGGATGAGGTCCATGTGGGCGAGGACGCTGTAGCCCTCGAAGGCACAGACCACGCGGAGTAGCTCCTCGTAGTATGCTCCCGTGAATTCCCCCTGCGTGCGGCCATGCTGGAAGTCGCCGCTCCAGAACTCCTTGTCACCAACCTGGTGTATGGAGAGTAACGCGAAGTCCATCTGGCTACCGTACTCACGAAGCAGATGCTCGTAGGCAGGAATAGTGTGGGTCTGAACGCCGAGCTCAAGACCTGACGCAATGCGAATCTGGCTGCCGTACTCCTCGCGCATCCGGGAGAGCTCTGCAAAGTACGCCGGGTATGGGCAGTTGGTTACGGGGTGCCCGTCCTCAAAGCGGGCCCCCTTTGGCTGGTCCCAGTCTGGCTTCACGCCGTAGTCGACGTGCTCCGTGAAGCAGAGCTCGTCGAGGTTCAGTCGGATGGCGTCCACCACCACCTGCTCCATGGGATAGGTTGAGTCGTCAGAGTAGGCGGAGTGGACATGGTAGTCGGCAAGCATCAGGGCCTCCTTACATGGCGCTGGACGGGTGGGTGGTGGCTGTCCGCTTGTCGCAGATGCCAAGGCAGACGGTCATGACGGCAAGGAGCACGGCGGCGACGGGTGGCAGGAGCAGGGGTGAGGCGTTCTCGATGGCCATGCCCACAAGGGGTGGCATGGCCATGGAGCCAACATAGGCACAGGCCATCTGGAGTCCCATGAGCGCCTGTGCGTTGCCCGTCCCAAAGCGGGTAGGTGTGAGCTGTATCATCTGCGGGTAGATGGGGGCGCAGCCCACGCCGAGAAGCACCAACCCCACGGCAAGTGCGGCTTCACCTGGCGCAAGCAGCAGCGTTGCCACCCCAGAGGCGATGACCGCCTCCCCAAGCCGCAAGAGCTGCGTTCCCGTCAGGCGCAGCGTGAGCACGCCCGAGACAAAGCGTCCGCACGTGATTCCCGCGTAGAAGAGCGACCCGAGAAGCGCCGCCACGCCTGTGTCGAGGCCATGCCCCAGCACCAGAAAGGTTGGCGCCCAAAGACCGCACGATGCCTCAAGTGCGCAGTAGCAAAAGAAGCCGACAAGCGCCTGGGGGACGCCTGGCAGCGCGATCATCCGGGACCGCGAGCCTGCCCGCCGACCGGCGTCCGTCTCGCCACCCTTGCTGCCTGTGACCCTTGCTCCCCACAGGCGAAGGCTCAGCACGAGGGCGACAACAAGTCCCACCTGGATGAGCCCCACCGCCTGGTATCCGACCTGCCATCCCGCGCCACGCGATATCTGCGCAGCCATGAGCAGCGGGCCCCCGGCTGCTCCTATGCCCCAGCAGCAGTGGAGCCAGTTCATGTGCCTTGCCTCGTAGTGCATGGCCACGAATGCGTTGAGTGCCGCGTCGACCGCTCCCGCACCCAGACCGTAGGGGATGGCCCACAAGACAAGCTGCCAGAACTCGGTGGCGGTGGAGAAGCCAAAGAGCGCTGCGGCAGTGAGGGCGACCGAGGAGGCCGTGAGGACGCCAGTTCCCATACGCCGTACCAGGCGGTTGGTGAGAAGGCTCGAGACGATGGTTCCCAGGCAGATGACGGTCGAGACGATGCCTGCCCACGAGACTGCGGCGTCCACGCCCACATGCATGGTGGGCCACGCCGCACCCAGAAGGCCATCGGGGAGCCCAAGGCTCACAAAGGCAAGGTAGATAATGGCGAGAAGTGCTGCGGACATGGGTCTCCCGTTCGGTATTGCACGCAGGCGGGCCGCCTGCCGCTGTGTAATGTGAAGTGAAATGCTACCCGTCTGCACGCCCCAAAACATGTACTGCATGCCTGTTAGTCACGAGGCCCGCACAGTCGCTGCGGCGTGCGGATCACACAGCGTTCGCGCTACTCCAACTCGAACGCACCCGTATAGAGCTGATAGTACGTCCCGTGCTTGGCAATGAGCTCGTCGTGCGTGCCGCGCTCGATGATGCGACCGTGGTCGAGCACGATGATCACGTCGGAATTGCGGACGGTCGAGAGCCTGTGGGCAATCACGAAGGTGGTGCGCCCATGCATGAGAGCGTCCATGCCACGTTGCACGATCTGCTCGGTGCGGGTGTCGATGGAGGAGGTCGCCTCGTCCAAGATCATGACGGGCGGGTCGGCCACGGCCGCGCGAGCGATGGAGAGGAGCTGCCTTTGGCCCTGCGAGAGCTGCGCGGCGTTGTCGGTGAGCATCGTGCTGTAGCCCTCCGGCAGGCGACGGATGAAGTTGTCCGCGCCGGCAAGGCGTGCCGCGTCCTCGCACTCCTCGTCCGTGGCGTCAAGGCGCCCGTAGCGGATGTTGTCCATGACGGTGCCAGTGAAGAGGTTTGTGTCCTGGAGAACCATTCCCAGCGAACGGCGCAGGTCGGCCTTCCTGATCTTGTTGATGTTGATGCCGTCGTAGCGGATCTTGCCGTCGGCGATGTCGTAGAAGCGGTTGAGAAGGTTGGTGATTGTGGTCTTGCCGGCACCGGTGGCACCCACGAAGGCAACCTTCTGGCCGGGCTTGGCGTAGAGCGAGATGCCGTGCAGCACCGTGTGGTCTGGCGTGTAGCCAAAGTCGACGTCAAAGAGGCGCATGTCTCCCGCAAGCGGCGTGTAGGTTACGGTACCGTCATGGTGAGGATGCCTCCAAGCCCAGCTGTCCGTGCGCTTGTCGCACTCCGCAATCGTGCCAGCGGACGTGCGAGTGACGTTTACCAGCGTGACGTAGCCGTCGTCCCCCTCGGGCTCCTCGTCGACAAGCGAGAAGATGCGCTCGGCACCGGCAAGGCCCATGACCACGAAGTTGATCTGCTGGGAGACCTGACCTATGGAGCCGGCGAAACGCTTCGTGAGGTTCAAGAACGGCACCACGATGTCGATGGAAAGGGCCATCCCCGCGATGGACGGGTTGGCGATGCCAGACGTGAGCATGATGCAGCCGGCGACCGCCACGACGGCGTAAGAAAGGTTGCCCATGTTCATGAGGATGGGGCCAAGCGTGTTGCTGTAGATGTTCGCCTTCTTGGAGGCCTCGAACATCTGGTCGTTCACGGCATCAAAGCCTTCCTCGGTTGCGCGCTCGTGGGTGAAGACCTTGATGACCTTCTGGCCGTTCATGGCCTCCTCGGCAAAGCCCTCCTCGGCGGCAAGGGCTCGCTGCTGGGCGAGGAAGTAGTGGGCAGAGCGTCCGCCCAAGATACGCGTGAGAATGCCCATGATGCCCACCATGACCAGCACGACGATGGTCAGCGGCAGCGAGTACCACAGCATGATGGAGAGCACCGAAATCATGGCCACGGCCATGGTGAGGAGGTTGGGCAGGGACTGCCCCACGAGCTGTCTCAGCGTGTCGACGTCGTTGGTGTAGTGGGACATGATGTCGCCGTGCTTGTGCGTGTCAAAGTAGCTGATGGGCAGGTCCTCCATGTGGTCGAACATCTGGTCTCGGACCTTCATGAGGGTGCCCTGGCAGATGATTGCCCCAAGCTGCGCCTGGGCGATGTTGGCACCAAGCGCAACGAGGTAGCAGGCAATCAGGGTGAGCGTGATGCGCAGAATCTGTGGCTGTGCCGTTGCCCAGTCACCGGTCGCCATGAGCTGCTGCACCACGGCAATGGCCCGCTGCATGAAGATCGAGGGCACGCTTGCGAGAATTGCCGCAACGACAATGCAGATCACTTGTGCGGTCGCGTGAACGGGATAATAGGAGAACACAAGGGCGATAATGCGCCCAAACGTTTCTCCGGGGCGACTTGCGCCATGACCGCGTGCCGGCTCGCCCACGGGTACAGCGGCTGTCTGAGCCACGGGGCCTTCCTTCTCGCTACTCATGGTCAGCCTCCTTTCCAGCCTCGACGGCACTCCTGGAGATTGCCTCCATGGCTTGGTCGTGGGACTGCTTGTTCTGGGTGGTGTACGTCTCGCGATAGATATCGTTCGTGCGCAGGAGCTCGTCATGGGTGCCGACGGCGTCGATGTGGCCGTCACGCATGACCACGATACGGTCTGCGTCCTCCACCGAGCTGGTGCGCTGCGCGATGATGATCTTGGTGGTCTCTGGGATAAAGCTCCTGAAGCCCTCGCGAATGAGGCGGTCGGTCTTGGTGTCCACGGCGCTTGTGGAGTCGTCGAGGATGAGGACCTTGGGCTCCTCGAGCAGTGCGCGAGCGATGCACAGACGCTGCTTCTGTCCTCCCGAGACGTTGGTGCCGCCTTGCTCGATATAGGTGTCGTACTTATCCGGGAACTGCTGGATGAACTCGTCAGCCTGCGCAAGCTTGCACGCCTCGAGCATCTGCTCGTCGGTGGCGTTGGGGTTTCCCCAGCGCAGGTTGTCCTTGATGGTGCCCGAGAAGAGCACGTTTCTCTGGAGCACCATGGCCACCTGGTTGCGCAGCGTGTCAAGGTCATACTCGCGCACGTCGTGGCCGCCCACGCTCACCGTCCCCTCCGTTGCGTCGTAGAGGCGGCAGATGAGCTGGACAAGCGTGGACTTCGAGGAGCCCGTGCCGCCAATCACGCCGATGACCTCGCCGCTCTTGATGTGCAGGTCGATGTCATCGAGTGCCATGCGGTCGGCCCTGCGGGAGTACTCAAAGCTCACATGGTCAAAGTCGATGGAGCCGTCAGGCACCTCCATGACGGGGTTCTCGGGGTTCCTGAGGTCTGGCTCCTCGCGGAGCACCTGGCAGATTCGCCGCGAACTCTCCTCTGCCATCGTGACCATCACGAAGACCATCGAGAACATCATGAGGCTCATGAGCATCGAGAAGCCATAGGTGATGAGTGCGGAGAGCTGGCCTACGCCCATGAGCTGGCCCTGGCTCGAGACAATGGCCTGCGAGCCGAAGTAGATAACGAAGGTGTAGATGACGTCGATGGCAAGCGTCATGAGGGGCTGGTTCCAGGCGAGAATGCGCTCTACGTGCACGAAGTCGTGGTAGATGGTGCCCGAGGCCTCGTTGAACTTCTCCTTCTCGTAGTCTTCTCGCACATAGGACTTCACTACGCGGATGCCGCTCACGTTCTCCTCGACGGAGTCGTTCAGGCGGTCATACTTCCTAAAGATTCGGCGGAAAATCGGCATCACCGTGACGGCGATCTTGAAGATCCCCCAGCCCAGCCCAAAGGCGACAAGCACATAGACAACGGCCATGGGTCCGCCCGACACAAAGGCCATGATGATGGAGAAGAGTGCCAAGAGCGGACAGCGGATGGCGGTACGGATGAGGGACATGTAGGCGTTCTGCACGTTTGTGACGTCGGTCGTAAGGCGCGTCACGAGGGAACTCGTAGAGAAGCGGTCGATGTTGGAAAACGAGAAGCCCTGAATCTTGTGGAACAGGTCATGTCGAAGGTTCTTCGAGAGGCCCGTCGAGGCTATCGAACACGTGATGCCTGCCGAGGTGCCAAACGCAAGCGAGATGAGCGCCAGGCAGACAAGCACCGCGGCGTATCCCCAGATGACCTGCATCCCAGCTCCAGCATCAAGCTGATCTATGAGCTGCGCCGTCACGAACGGGATGGTGCACTCGACGAGTGCCTCGCCTGTCACGAGGAAAGGCGTTGCAATCGAGAGGTTCTTGTACTCGCGCAATGACGTTGAGAGCGTGGAGACTATCTCCTTGAGTGAGTAGTCCGGAAGGGAGCCGTCTGCTCCTTCGACCATCGTTGCCTGTATCTTCTTTGAGATGCTCACTGCTGCATCGCCCCCTCCCGTTCCTCGATTTCTTCCCAATGCCCTGCGAGACGGTCGAGCATGCCCAGAAGGAGCCTCTTCTCATCCTCGTCCAAGACCGAAAGCGCGTCTGCCTCAAATTCGGCACGCCTCTTGGCGCATTCTTTGGCCTCTTCGCGCCCCGCTTCCGTGAGCGTCACATCGAGCTGGCGTTTGTCGGTGGTAGAGCGCGTACGTGTGATATAGCCTTCCGACTCCAGCTTGGCGAGTACCTCAGAGACCGCCGCCGAGCTAATGGGGGTTGTCTCTTGGAGCTCTCTTTGGGTGACGGAGTCCCCGCTCCGCAGAAGGCGCACGAGCATGTGCTGCTTGCCGCTGCGGCCCCCCGCGTGAAGGTGGAGAAAATGGCCAAAGTAGCCAAGGTCCTTGAGGATTCGGCTCTCAGTCGTGGCGTCGGCACAATATGGCCGTCGGCACCGAGCGTTCTGTCGTGTTTCCAAACAGGTACTTCCAATCCATGTAGTCCAATTGGTCAAAAAAAGATTAAGTACCTTGCGATTTAATGTCAAGGTACTTAACGATTCTTCTCACATCGACTCCACCAAAGGGTCACCTTACAAAAACACGGTGTCTACCTGCGAAAAAGCCGTCAACTTACAATTGCGCCAACGCATGTAATGCAAATGTAAGGGGTAGTCAGGCGCTGGTAAGGACTTCTTGACGAGGCCCGAACGATGCCCAAGGGGCCATACGATGCAAATCGACAAGACCGACCGCCAGGCGTTGGCGGCATGGTCACACCCTCTGGAAGGGGAAGCATGGCAGATAGTCTCTCTCGTCGTTCGTTCCTCACGCTTGCCGGTGGCACCGTTGCGGCAATTGCCGGTCTTGGCCTTGTGGGGTGCGGTGGGTCAGGGAGTCCGACCAGCTCCTCCGATGGTTCCAGCGGCTCTACAAGCTCGGCTGCCGCAAGCCTCTCCGGTACTGTGAACTGCTCTGGCGCTGCCTCGTTCCAGCCGCTGATCGAGGCGGCAGCCAAGAAGTTCATGGACGCCAACCCCGACGTGACCGTCGCCCGATGCCAAGGCCCTCACGGACAACCAGGTGTGCGTCGTTGGCATGGGCCCAATCGTGAACTCGAAGGTCGATGTTGACAGCCTCACCACCGACCAGCTCAGGGGCATCTTCACTGGTTAGGTCACCGACTCCTCGGGTACCGTTGTCGATAAGACCCCTCGCTTCTCCTGCTTCGACGATTCGAAGTTCAAGGCCCTCAAGGTCGACGGTGCCAATCCTGCGGCGGACAGCGTCTGCGACGGCACATTCAAGGTCTGGACGCATGAGCACATGTACGAGAAGGATGCCGACGAGGTCCGGGGCAGCCTCGTAGAGGAGCAGGGCTTCATCCCCCTACCAAGATGAAGGCCAAGAAGGACGTTTCCGGCACCATTGCGAACGCCTGGTAACACGTCAACCTCCTTGGGGCATCCGCGCATTGTGTGGATGCCCCTTGCTGGGTAGAAAGGCAACCCATGGCTAAACGCCTCATGAGAAAGAAGAGCTTGGAGGAGTGGGACTCACCCTTGCTGGTGCCTGCGCTGCCCTTGTGGCCTTGGCCGTTGTCACGCTGGCCTTCATGGATTTTGCCAACGGTCACAACACCCCCCCATCGACGACTTCCCCTCCGTCCCCCATCAGCATCGTGGGGGTTCCTATGCCCCTGGTTGCACATGCTGGGAGACCACGTGCCACGTGCTGCTTCCCGCAGCCATGCCTGCCATCGTGACCGGCGTCGTCATCTCTGCCGGACGTGTCTTTGGCGAGGCGGCCGCACTGATCTTCACCTCTGGCTCCGCTGCCGCGAACATCAGCTTTGCGAGCACGAGCCTCTCGGGCCCCGCATAGCCCCTGGAACATCTTCAGGCCGGCGGAGACGCTTGCCGCCGTCCACATCTGGAAGCTCAAGATGGAGCCCACCCCAGGCAACGACGGGATCGTGTGGGGCACGGCCGCCGTGCTTATCGTCTGCGTGTTGCTCCTCAACATCCTCGCACTCGTGCCCGGCAAGGCGCTCATCGTGGAGAGCCTCACGCTCTGGCCCGACTGTCGCGAGGCAACTATCAACGGCGGCCGCGCTCGCCTACCATGCGTGAGTTCGACTTGCTCGAGTTTCTCATGGGAGTCCCGGCGTGGGCTTCTCGCGCGGGGCCCTGCTCCAGCGCGGCTGGGGCTGGGGCTTTGACGATAGTTCGCGCACAGCGGACATGCACGTGCAGCAGATTCGCGCCAAGTTTGGGGATTCTTCCGGCCTCATCGAGACCGTCCGCGGCGTCGGCTATCGCATGCGTAGGTAGGCGACGCGCGTGGGCGAGAGATCCAAGGGTGTCGCTCGTTCGCCTCGGTCGCTGAGACGGAGCGTCTCCATCTCGTTTGCAACCTCATGCTCCGTCGTCGCCGTGCTGCTGCCCACGCTCTCCTTGTTTTACCAGGCGTCCGTTCTCGGGGATGCCAAGGCCATGCGCCATGCTGGAGTGTGAGTGTGCAACGCCTGCCACTGCCATCGACGACGGGGGGTGGGACCGCGGGCGAGATAGCCCTTTTGGAGTCGGTTGACTTTGGCGGGGTGAGAGCCACACTCGTGGCGCCCGATGGCACGGTGTTCTTCGACTCTGACGTCGACGCCGCCACGCTTGAGAATCACGCGGGTCGCCCGGAGACAGCCTCGGCGTTCCAGACGGGCGATGGCGAGTCTGACCGCGACTCCGGGCGCTGGGTTACGTGAGCCTGTATAGGGCACCGACGACATGTGTCGCGAGTTTACGGCCAACGTGACGCACGAGCCCAAGACGCCCATCTTCGCCATCTCCGACGCTTCGGAGCTTATCCGAGATGGAATGGTGCGGTCAGAGGACATCCCCGACCTTGCGAGTCGCATCTACGATGACGCGCAGTGCCTTGCAGGGAAATACGCGCCTGCTTGACGAGATGGTGGGGAGCCTCGTCTCGAACGCCATTCGGTACAATCGTCGCGGCGGCAGTGTCCATGCGTGGGTTCTGCCCCAGGACGGGCACCCTTGCGTGTGGGTTTCTGATACGGGCATAGGTATTCCCGAGGAGGCCCAGCCCAAGGCATTCGAGCGCTTCTACCGAGTGTGAGACAAGGGGAGACGAGGGGACAGCCCCCTCGCCTCATCGCTACTGCGTGGTGCGCACCGTCGTCCCGTGCTCGCTCGCGCGCAGAATGCGCACCCAGAGCTTCGGCATGGCCTCGCTCACCGCGCGCGCAACGTTTGCGGCGCGCTCATCGCCGTCGGCAATTGCCAGCATCGTTGCGCCCGAGCCCGAGATGAGAAACGTGCACGCCCCGTTCTTATGCGCAACGTCGTGCAGCATCTGGTAATCGGGGATGAGGGGGGCGCGGTACGGCTCGTGGATTCTGTCATGGCAGCATGCGCGAATGGCATCGGCATCGCCCTTTGCCATGGCGCTCACCATCGCGAGGCAACGCCCCACCTGCCACGAGACGGTGCCCGTGGGCACCATGGCGGGAAGCGCACGGCGAGCATCGCGCGTGAGGACGCGGTAGGGGGGAGCCATGCAAACAAAGCGCAGGTTGTCGGCTACCACCCAGCGTGTCGTGACGGTCGAGTGGCCCTCGACGTAAGAGCTCACAAGCCCGCCCATCACGGCAGGGGCAACGTTGTCAGGGTGGCCCTCGATGACGGTGGCGAGAGAAAGCGTGCGCTCACGGTCGAGCGGCAGGTCGGCAAGGGCCTGTGCCGCGGCGATGCCCGCCACCACGCAGGTGGAGCTTGATCCAAGCCCGCCGGCAGGCGGGATGGTGCAAGACTCCGTGATGTGAAGCGGCTGCGCCTTAAGGCCAAACTCCTTGCACGCGCGCAGGTAGGAAGTCCACACCAGGTTGTCCTCGCCGGTAAGCTCTGGGGCGCACCCATCGATCTTCAGCGTCTCGGCCGGCACGAAGGCAAACTCTGCGGCATAGTCCAGCGCAAGCCCCAAGACGTCGAAGCCCACGCCCAGGTTGGCAGACGTAGCGGGTACGCTCACATGTACGGTTCCACCCATGGCAGGCCGACCCTTCTCGGCGGCGCTCACAGGAAGATCCTCGCACACGCAGACTCCACGAATGCACCCAGCTTGTCTCGGTCGCAAACGTCGTCGTGAAGGCTCTCGGCATCGCGCAGGCTGGAGAGCTGCGTGGGTGCCACGGTGCCGGTGATGTGCTCAAGCGAGTCCATGCTGGCAAAGCCGTTCATGCCCGAGGCGTCCACGCCAAGTGCGCCTAGGACGTCTGCTGGGAACTTGTACGGACTTGCTGTGGAGAGGCACACCCGTGCCGAGCCGTCCTTGGGCAGCGCGTCCATAACGTGCTTCGCGACGGCGGTGTGCGGGTCGATAAGCTTGTGGCAGGCCTCCCAGGTAGCGCTGATGGCCTCGCGTGCCATCTCGTCGTCTGCGCGCCCGCAGCCAAAGGCCTGCTGGATGTTGGCGAGAAGCGCCGGCGGCACGGTGTAGGCGCCCTTCTCGGCAAGGCCCTCCATGAGGGACGAGACAAGCTCGACATCGCCATCAGAGGCGAAGTAGAGGAGGCGCTCGAGGTTCGAAGAGACGAGGATGTCCATCGAAGGCGAGATGGTCTTCACAAACGGACGCCTGAGGTCGTAGGTGCCCGTGGTCAGAAAATCGGTGAGAACATCGTTGGCGTTTGAGGCCACGACCAGCTTGCGCACGGGCAGGCCCATGCGCTTCGCGTAGTATCCTGCGAGGACGTCGCCAAAGTTGCCCGTCGGGACCACGTAGGCGACCTCGTCACCCTGCGCAATGGCACCAGTGCGCACCAGCTGGGCATAGGAGTCAAAGTAGTAGGTCACCTGCGGAGCAAGGCGCCCCACGTTAATTGAGTTGGCGCTTGAGAGCACCACGTTGCGTGCGGAAAGGCGCTCTGCGAGCCCATGGTCGGAGAAGATGCGCTTGACCTCGGACTGCGCGTCATCGAAGTTGCCGCGGATGGCGCAGACGGCAACGTTTCCGCCAACCTGCGTGACCATCTGGAGGCGCTGAATGTCCGAGACCTTGCCCCAGGGGTAGAAGACGCAGACCCCGGTATGGGGCACGCCCGAGAAGCCATCGAGCGCCGCCTTGCCGGTGTCGCCAGAAGTAGCGGTCACAATCATCACGTCATGGCCGTCGCCCGCGCGTGCAACACCCATGAGCTGCGGCAGCATCTGCAGCGCAACGTCCTTGAAGGCGCAGGTGGGGCCATGGAAGAGCTCGAGGAGCCAATCTGGGCCAAGCGGCGTGACGGGGCACACTGCCGTGGTGTCCCATTGGGGCCCATAGGCGGCGCTCACGCAGGAGGCAAGCTCTTCTGCCGTGTAGTCGGGCAGGAGCACTCCCAGCACGCGCTGTGCCGTTTGGGTGAAGTTGCTGGCACACACCTCGGTAAGGTCGAGCTTCTCCGAACCAAGTGCATCAGAGACGTAGAGGCCCCCATCTGGCGCAAGTCCGGCGAGAATTGCTTGCTTGCTTGTTACCAATTCCCCGCGCGAACGGGTGCTGTGGTAGAACGTTTCCACGGTCGGCTCCTTGTGTCGTTTGGCCCTGCATCGTGTCCAGCACGTATCATAGCTGGTGCCGTGCATGGTCGTGCGGCGCGGGACACACGACGACACACACTTGAAAGAGATTGGAAGCCGATGAAGATAGCCATCCTAGGGTACGGCACCGTTGGCCGTGGCGTTGCGCAGATTATCGAGGAGCGCGTGCCCGAGGTCCAGGTTGCCCGCATCCTCGAACTGCCCGACCGTCTCACCGACCCACGCATGACCTCCAACTACCAGGACATCGCGGATGACCCATCCATCGAGCTTGTGGTGGAGTGCATGGGCGGCATAGAGCCCGCCCACACATTCATCCTCCAGGCGCTTAGCGCGGGCAAGCACGTCGTGACCTCGAACAAGGCCGTTGTCGCGGCCCATTTTGCAGAGTTTGCCGCAGCTGCCTCCAAGGCCGGCGTGGGCCTTCTCATCGAGGCCTCTGTGGGCGGTGGCATCCCCTGGATCGCGAGTATCGAGAAGGTCCGTCGCATCGAGGAGGTCCGGTCCTTCTCGGGCATCATGAACGGAACCACCAACTACATCGTCTACTCCATGCTGAAGGATGGGGCAGACTTCGCAGAGGTTCTGAGCAAGGCCCAGGAGCTTGGCTTTGCCGAGAGGGACCCCACCGCCGACATCGATGGCATCGACGTGCGCAACAAGACCATCATCTCGGCATCTGTGGCCTTTGATGTGGCCTGCACGCAGGACCTCCCGGTCTCCGGCATCAGGAACCTCACCAAATATGACCTCAGCCTCTTTGGCAGCCGCGGCCTCACGGTCAAGCTCATCGGGCGGGGCGTCCAGGCCGATGGACGCTATGCCGTCTCGGTCGAGCCCGTTGCCGTAAGCACGTCCACGCTCGAGGCAAACGTGCCTACCAACTTCAATCTGGTGACGCTTGACGCGTCCTCCATTGGCGAGCTCAAGTTCTACGGGCAAGGTGCGGGAAGCCTCCCCACAGGCAATGCCATCGTCCAGGACATTCTCGACTGCGTGGCCGGTAGGAGGCCCGTCTACGACTTCTCTTACGACCTCGCATACGACCCTGCCATGCTGCATGGGCCCTATGTGTATCGCACCGAGGCGACCATTCCCGGCTCCACCTTCTACGAGCCCGGTGCCGTCGTCGTGAACGACCTTACCGCCACCCAGGCGCGCGTCCTGCTCGAAGATGCTTTGAAGTCTGACCCAACCACGTTCATGGCGGCTGTGCCCCAGAACAGCTAGGAGAGGATCACATGATCAAGATCTGCAAGTTCGGGGGCTCCAGCGTCGCTACCGCTGACCAGTTCCGTAAGGTCAAGGCCATCGTTGAGTCGGATCCCGACCGCCGCTTTGTGGTCGTCTCGGCCGTGGGCAAGCGCTTCTCGGGCGACAACAAGATCACCGACCTGCTGCTTCTCGTGAACGCCCACATCGAGTATCACGTGGACTGCACGTCGCTTCTCGCCGACATAGAGCAGCGCTTCGTGGACATCGCGGACGAGCTTGGCGTCAAGTGGCCCGTTGCCGAGAAGTTCGAGACCTTTGCCGCCAACATCAAGAAGCACTCGCCGGAGTACGTGGTCTCGCGCGGTGAGTGGTTCACCGCGAACATCATGGCCGAATACCTGGGGCTTCCCTTTGTCGATGCAGCCGACGTCATCGTGTTTCACCACGACGGCAACGTGGACATGGAGCGCACGGCAGCGCGTCTCAGGGACTTTGCGCACAGAAACGGCGCCTTTGTCCTGCCCGGCTTCTACGGGGCCACGGTCGACGGTGCCATTAAGCTCTTCCAGCGTGGCGGCGGTGACATCACGGGTGCCATTGCGGCGCGCTGCCTCGATGCGGACGTCTACGAGAACTGGACGGACGTCTCGGGCTTCCTCTCCGCTAACCCCAAGATCGTCGAGAACCCCCGCTCCATCCGCCGCATCACCTTCGACGAGATGCGCGAGCTCTCCTACATGGGGGCCTCCGTCCTGCAGGAGGAAGCCATCTTCCCGGTGCGCGAGGTCAACATCCCCATCAAGATCATGAATACCAACCGGCCCCAGGATGCGGGAACGACCATCCGCGAGACGGCCGAGGCCGGAGCGGACGAGCACCTGATCACCGGCATCGCGGGTCGCAAGGACTTCATGGCGGTGCACGTCAAGAAGGCCCACATGTCCAACGAGGTGGGCGTCGTCTCTCGTGCGCTCTCCATCTTCGAGCGCTACGGCGTCTCCATCGAGCACATTCCCACAGGTGTTGACTCGTTTGGCGTGGTAGTTGCCGCCGCCGACGTCAAGGACAAGATCTACTCGATCATCAATGACGTCCGCCGCGAGATCAAGCCCGATGACATCGTGATGGTCGACAAGCTGGCGCTCATTTCGGTGGTTGGTCGCAACATGTCCAAGCGCTCGGGCACCTCGGGAAAGATCTTCGGTGCGCTTGGTGACGCCGGCATCAACATTCGCATGATCACCCAGAGCTCGGAGGAGATCTCGATCATCGTGGGCGTTGACAACACCGACTTCGAGCGTGCAATCAAGGTCATCTACGAGCGCTTTGTTCGCAACGAGATGGTTTCGGCCGAGAAGGCCTAGCAAGCCAGGCAGCCGCCCGTACGGGCACGCACAGAGAGGAGCCACACCATGGCAGACAAGACCGTTGCCATTCTCGGCGCCACCGGCGTCGTTGGCACGCAGATGATCCAGTGCCTCGAGGAGAGGGGCTTCCCCGTGGGCAGGCTCGTGCCCCTCGCGAGCGCGCGTTCGGTGGGCAAGACCATCGCCTTCCACGGCGAGGACGTTCCCGTGGCCGAGGCCGTGCCCGAGGCCTTCAAGGGCGTCGACATCGTCCTGGGTGCGGCGGGGGATGCGATTGCAAAGGCACTGCTCCCCGAGGCCGCCAGGCGAGGCGCGGTGTGCGTGGACAACTCGCACGCCTTCCGCCTCGACCCCGATGTGCCGCTGGTCGTCCCCGAGATCAACGCGGAAGACATTGCCAACCACCCGCGCAACATCATCGCCAACCCCAACTGCGCCACGATCATTGGGCTTGTGCCCACTTGGCCGCTCCACAAGCTGGCCGGCCTGTGCCGTCTGATCGTTTCCACCTACCAGGCAGCCTCTGGCGCGGGCATGCCCGGCCTGAGGGAGCTCCAGCGCGAGATGAGCGTCGTGGCCAATGGAGGCGAGATGGGGGACACCAACCCCTTTGCCTATCAGCTTGCGGCCAATCTCATCCCGCAGATTGGGTCTTTCAAGGGCGAGGGCTACACCTCCGAGGAGTGGAAGATGCAGAACGAGGGCAGGAAGATCATGCACTTGCCCGAGGTTCGCGTGAGCTGCACTTGCGTGCGCGTGCCGGTCATGCGCTCGCACTCCGAGTCCATCACGGCGGAGTTCGACCGTCCCATCTCGCCCGACGAGGCACGCGAGGCCCTTGCCGTCGCTCCCGGTGTCAAGGTTGTCGACGACCCCGCCAACCTGCGCTACCCCATGCCGCTTGAGACCTCCGATCAGGACCTCGTCTTTGTGGGCCGCATCCGTCGCGACCTCTCGGCACCCGATGGCGTGAACTCCCTCACCTTCTGGTGCTGCGGCGACCAGATTCGCAAGGGCGCCGCCACCAATGCCGTCCAGATCGCAGAGCACCTGCTCTAGGCGGGGGGAGTCGCATGGCGCTGCTTTCCAGCTACTATCTCCCCGGCATATACGCGGAGGACCATTCCGTCGAGGTTCCGCTCGATTGGCGTGGCACGAGTCCGGCTGCGCTTGCCGGCGACGCTCACGACGAGCCATCGGCGCTCGCCCTTGAGGGGTCTGCCGAGAAGCCCGACCCTGCGTTCGTCGGCAAGAGCATCAAACTTTTCTATCGCGTACTCTGCTCACCAGAGAACGTGGGACGTGACCTGCCTCTCGTTGTGTTTCTCCAAGGTGGTCCGGGCGGCGCGTGCCCGCGTCCGCTTTCGCCCCAGAGCGACGGGTGGGTTGAGGAGGCGCTCCGGCACTTTCGCGTGGTCCTCCCCGACCAGCGCGGATGTGGTCGCTCTACGCGTGTGGATGGCGCGCGTATCGCTTCGGTGGGTGCCGAGGCTGCGGCGCAGGGGGCAGACCCTGCCCGCCGGCAGGCCGACTACCTCAAGCGCTTCCTGGCAGACTCGATCATTCGTGACTTCGAGTACCTGCGTCTTGCGGAGTTCGAGGGCCAACGGTGGGTAACGCTGGGCCAGAGCTATGGCGGGTTTCTCACGCTTGCCAACCTCTCCACCTTTCCGGCTGGGGTTGCGGCAAGCTTTACCTGCGGTGGCATCCCGCATGTGCCGGCGAGTGCTTCTGAGGTCTATGCGCACACCTTCCCGCGGATGGCTGCCAAGACGCGCTCCTACTACGAACGTTATCCAGAGGACGAAAAGCGCGTTGCCCTCGTCGCCGACCGCCTTGCGGCCGGCGACGTGACCCTTCCGGACGGTTCTCCGCTCTCGGTGAGGCGTCTCCAGCTTGTGGGCGGCGGCCTGGGCATGAAACCCGCTCCCGAACGCCTGCACACCCTTTTCGACCTCGCCTTTGCGGATGGCGATGGCTCCTGCGACGACGCTCTTGCCACCGCTGGGGGAGACGCTTCCCGCGTGCGTCTGTTTGGTGGTTTTGTCGATCAGGTCCAGTCAATGACCTCCTCGTATATGACGCCGCTGTACTGGACGCTCCAGGAGCTCATCTACGCAGACGCCACGCTCGATGCCCCCATCATGTGGGCGGCGGCACGCGAGGCGTCAGGCCGTCCGGAGTTCTCCGAGGATGCGCGTCCCCTCATGCTCTTTGCGGAGGCAGTGTTTCCCTGGATGTTCGAGGAAGATCCCTCGCTCAAGCCGTTTGCGGCTGCGATGGACGTTCTCATGGCCGACACTGCCTTTGGGCGCCTCTACGACCAGGAGCAGTTGGCGAGAAACGAGATACCGCTCTATGCGGCTGTCTACTTCGACGATGCCTATGTCGACTCGGAGCTTCAGCTGGACACGCTTTCGCGCGTGGGCGCGAGCCACGCTTGGGTGACCAATGAGTTCGAGCACGACGGCCTGCATGGCAGCGTGGTGTTCAAGCGCCTCTACGACGAGGCGTACAACCGCGGAGACCTCAAGGATGTGAGGTAGGGGAGAGGCGATTTTTGCGCTAGAATGACAAAGCCATGAAGCCATGCTCCCTTAACTCAGCTGGATAGAGTAGCGGACTTCTAATCCGAATGTCGAGGGTTCGAATCCCCCAGGGAGCACCAGACAAAACCCCAGGCCACGGCTACTTCGGCCGTGGCCTGGCTCGTATATTGGGGCCTACGGCTGCAAGGGTGGCTGCAAATCCTCAAGCCGCTCTCTGGCAGCGAGTACCCCAGCAACCGTCTTCCCGTCCTGTATGAGGCCTTCCGAAATCGCGCGTATGACATCTTCCATGGGTAGCCACACAACGCGCACGACCTCACCCTCGTCAGGCTTTGCCGCGCCCTGAGACAGACCTTGCGCAAAGAAGACCTCGGTGTGCTCGTCTGTGAATCCGGGGGAGCCCAATACCGTTGCCAGGTGCACGAGCTTCTCGGCAGAAAGCCCTGTCTCCTCGGCAAGCTCGCGTGCGGCGCAGTCCTCGCCGCGCTCGTCGTGCTCGAGCTTGCCTGCTGGAATCTCCAGCGTGACGCGCCCAAGGACCACCCGGTACTGACGGACCAGGCACACCCGCCCGTCGCGTATGGCTACAACCCCAGCGCCACCATGATGGTGGACAACCTCGCGCCAGGCATGGGAACCGTCGGCAAGCTCCACTTCAAGATGGCTTACCGAGAAGATCCTACCTTGCCAGATGTGCTCGTTGGTCGTCACGCGCTCCACGAGAGAGGGGTCGAGGGCGAGTGCTTTGCGGACTTCGTCAAGACTGGAATCTCCGCTGGCAAAAGTCTGGGCGATGGTGTCCACTTGTTCCTCCTGGATTGGCTGTGGCGTGACCCTTCCCTACGATAGCTGCTTTCTGCTTGCCGGTGTGTGCTTTTCCGAAACCCTGGGCGCCGCGCGAACCCCACTGGGGGGCAGAATCCTTTCGACTGGTGGCACAAATTTACGGTTGGTGGCAGTTTTTCGGGGACCCATCGAGTAGCAACTGGTTTGATGTTTGTTAAACCCCAGGTCACGGATTTGCGACTCTTACCAAGGCATATAAAGACTTTTCCCGGAACTGCCACCAACCGTCAAAACATGCCATAGCCCTGTCTGCCTACGGCTCCAGCCTACGCAGGAATTGTTAAGCAAAAAATGCATGCGAACCGAAAGTGTTGAACGAAGGCCATGTCGTCGCTATCCTGTACTCCATCGCGCTAAAGTGCCACGGCCGATGGGCCCAGCATGCAGGCGGGGCTTCAGCAAACAGACACGCAGGAAATCCTTGGATGGGAGCAACCATGTCAAACGCCACGCTCAACCGTCGCCAGTTCATCACGGCAGCCCTAGGGCTCACCGGAGCCTTAGGGCTTACTGCCTGTGGCTCCGCTACAGGTGGGTCCACCTCTACCACCAGCACGACCTCGTCCTCTGACACCCCTTCCACCTTCGATGGCAAGTTCGTCCTTGGCTTCGACCAGGACTTCCCCCCATACGGCTACGTGGGTGACGATGGCTCCTACACGGGCTTTGACATCGACCTTGCCCAGGCTGTCTGCGACCGCGAGGGATGGACGCTCGTGGCCACCCCAATCTCCTGGGACGCCAAGGACACCCTCCTCAACTCCGGCCAGATTACCTGCATCTGGAACGGCTTCACAATCGAGGGTCGTGAGGAAGGCTACGCCTTTACCGACCCCTACATGGAGAACCGTCAGGTCATCGTTGTTCCCGCTTCTTCTGACGTTCAAAAGCTCTCCGACCTTGCCGGCAAGAATGTGATTACGCAGGCGGATTCCGCCGCGCTCGACGTTCTTTCCGAGGGTGGCTCGCAGGAGGAGCTCGGCAAGAGCTTTGGTAACCTCCAGACCATTGACAACTACAACACTGCGTTCATGATGCTCGAGAGCGGCCAGGTAGACGCCATCGCCATCGATTATCCCGTCGCCGTCTTCAACATTGGCGACAAGACTGCCGACTTCCGCATCCTAGGCGAGAACCTCAACTCCGAGCACTTTGGCGTGGGCTTCGCAAAGACCGACGAGGGCGAGCAGCTGGCCAAGACCGTCGAGGCGGACCTCCAGGCGCTCGACGCCGCCGGCACCGTCAAAGAGCTCTGTGACAAGTACGCTGAACAGGGGGTCTCTTATGACCTGTGGTGCCTGCCTAAGGCATAGGCCAACCACATGGCGATGGCGCAGACGATGGCGCGGTAAGGGGGCTGGTAAGGTGGACTTTTCGACGATGCTGGGGATGCTCCTCTCGGGGTATCGCATATCGATGATCATATTTGCGGTTACGCTCGTGGGGTCCATTCCCCTGGGCATGCTGGTGGCCCTCGGGCGCCTCTCCAAGTTCAGGCCGCTGTCCCTGCTCATGCAGCTCTTCATTTCCGTCCTGCGCGGAACGCCCCTCATGCTGCAGATGTTCGCCGTCTCCTTCATGCCGTACTACGTCTTTGGCCTCAAGACCGACGCGAACTTCCCCATGATCGCGGTGCTCATCTCCTTTGTCATCAACTACGCGGCCTACTTCGCCGAGATCTACCGCTCTGGCATCCAGTCCATCCCGCAGGGCCAGTACGAGGCTGCCGAGGTCCTTGGCTACTCAAGCAGTCAGACCTTCCAGCGCATCGTGCTGCCGCAGGTGGTCAAGCGTGTGCTTCCCGCCATGGGCAACGAGGTGGTTACGCTGGTCAAGGACACCTCGCTTGCCTTCTCGCTTGGCGTCCTCGAGATGTTCACGCAGGCGCGAGCCATCGTCACGAGCCAGCGCACCATGGTCGCCTTCGCTGCGGCCGCACTCATCTATTGGGCTACCTGCCTCGTCATCGAATGCATCATGAGGCGCATCGAGAAGAAGCTGGACTACTACCATGACTAACGCCGAGAAGCACGGCGCCCGCACGTCTCGCCACCAGATACCCGTGCCCGACGCGTCCGTCTCGCAGATCCTTGGCCTCCCCGCCGTCTACGTGAAGGGCGCGCGCAAGTCCTTTGCTGGGCGAGGGGTGCTCCATGACGTGTCTCTCTCCATTGCGCGTGGCGAGGTTGTCTCGGTCATTGGTCCCTCTGGTGCCGGAAAGTCGACGCTCCTGCGGTGTCTCACATTGCTCGACACCTTTGATGCGGGCGAGCTCTACTACGGCAGCCTCCGCGTGACCGAGCAAGACGAGAGCGGACACGCCATCTACTCCAAAGAGGCCAGCGCCAAGGCGCGCATGCAGTTTGGCATCGTATTCCAGAACTACAACCTCTTCCCGCACTTTACCGTCATGCGCAACGTCTGCGATGCTCCCATCGCGGTGCAGGGGAGAGACCCTGCCAGGGTTGAGGCCGAGGCAAAACAGATCCTTGACCGCTTAGGTCTGGCAGAGCATGCCGAGAAGGTCCCCAACCAGCTTTCCGGTGGTCAGCAGCAGCGCGTGGCGATCGCGCGGGCACTTGCCATGCACCCCAAGGTCCTCTATTTCGACGAAGCGACCTCCGCACTTGACCCGCGCCTTACTGCGGACATGCGGCGCATCATCCGCGAGCTTGCGGATGATGGCATGGCCGTGGGCATCGTGACCCACGAGATGGGCTTCGCGCGGGACGTGTCGGACCACGTGGCGTTCCTGCTCGATGGGCGCATCGTGGAGGAAGGGCCAGCCGACGAGGTTATGGAGAACCCCTCCGATGCCCGCGTGCAGGAGTTCTTGGCCACGGCGGAGGACTAGAAGCTACTTTTATGAAGGGTCCTGTGTCAAGACGAACCACGACGCATAAACTGGTATTTTACGGTTTCGGTGCCATCGGAATGTGATTCTCGGAAAAGTTCTTCAAGAAAGCGCTTGCATCTCTCTGATTCTTTGTCATAATAAACGAGCACTTTACGAGGTGGGCCAAATGGTGGGTGTAGCTCAGTTGGAAGAGCGACGGACCGTGGCTCCGTAGGTCGAGGGTTCGAACCCCTTCACCCACCCCATCTGAAAGCCGAATATGGGTCGTTAGCTCAGTTGGTAGAGCAGGGGACTCTTAATCCCAAGGTCGAGGGTTCGACCCCCTCACGACCCACCACGAATCCGCAGCCCAAGGCACCGATTGCCCTGGGCTTTTTTCGTGGCGCACACAGGTTGGAACACGTGTACTGGTCCGCGCACACGAAATGGAGCGGGGAATTGGCGAACGCAGCGTGACCCAGCACAACTTTTGATATGGTCTAGGAGCATGTCGGACGTGATCGTATCCCTCCTGCGAGGATGGGTCGAGAATCCGAGCCCGCCAAGCGAGCACCCACGCCGTGCACCGTCAGCCAGGGACAGGGTCCGCATGTCCGTGGCCGTCCCGTGCGACCTCCACGTAGAGCTCGGCGTGCGCCTTGCGGGCATGCCCGAGTACACGTCCGCCTCTGCGGTAGTGAGGGAGCTCCTCAAAGCCTGGGCGGGTGGGAGCGCGACTACGCAAGGGCCCAGCATCACCTGCCCGAGGCGAGCACCCTTGCCCTGAAGGCCTCGATCGCGGCTCGGGGAAGCCAGGTGGGTGTCACCTACGCCTGTAGGCCTCGCTCCTGTGGGCCACCCCAACGACGACGAGGACGACGAGGACCTCGTCCTCAATGTCGCAGATCACGCGGTAGTCCCCGACACGGTATCGCCAGAGGCCGGCGAGGTTCCCTACGAGCGCCTTCCCCCGGCTCCTCGGGTCCTCCAGGCCGGCGACCTCTGCCAGCTCGCCCCGTATCCGTCTCGCGACCTGCCTGTCGAGCTTGCGAAGGTCCCTGACGGCCTTCCCCGAGACCCTAATCGTCCAGGCCAAGCATCTCACCGACCTCGTCGAGGCTGTAGGTCTTCAGCCTGCCGGCGCGGAAGTCCTCGACCTGCTTGAGGATCCCGTACTCGTACTCGAGCTGGTCTATGGAGTCCGCCAGTGCCTCAGTCATGTAGTAGGTCTTGGTCCTGCCCGTCTCCTTCGCCAGGCGGTCGTACCTCTTCGCGAGGTCCTCGGGCAGCCTGAGCGCGGTCGTCGTGGTCATGTCGCACCTCCAGAGCATTGTTTGCGTGTTTTACATGTTAACACATTCCATGGAGTTGTTGGAAATGTCAGGAAGCATCCCTTGGCAGAGTATTGGCGTGAGGGACTAAATGCTGTCTGGTCGAGTAGGGTTGTTTGGGGGCTCTTTGTTCGAGGATGACATCAATTGCCGACATGAAGTTAATGTCTGAGAAAATCGCGGATATCAACATGGGAAAGGATATTTACGTTGACCTGCTTGAGGGTGGTGATTTAAATGATTCTAGCCTGCTAAAATTGATTATTGATTAGTCAGATATATCACTTTAGCTCAATTTATACGGTGTAAATGAAAGGGATGAGTCAGCATGCAAAGTGATTATGTCAGTCCAAATGCAAGTCGCATGAATCCTAACTCAATTACGCCGCAGGGCGCATGGTTTTACTCGGAGAGCGTAGTGGCGGGCTATGCATATGTACTCGGGGCAGAGGTTGCCGCCGTGGTTCAGTTGGACATTTTTGTCGAGGTTGCAGGGCCCATGGCAAGCCAGGTCGCATAAGCTTGGATTGCGAGAGAGGTGCATATCCACATGATTAATGCGTCGCTTAGCTTCCTGATATGCGTCGCCGTTGGGGTGTTGATTGGGGGGGGACAGGCATCTACATGGTTGCCTCCGGCGATGCGACGCCGCTCCACAGCTATCACAGGTCGAACGTCCAGCCGCAGGATCTGGCAGTACTCGCCCGCTGGAGCGGCCTGGGAGCGGTCATGTTGGGGGTTGGCATCATCCTGCTCTCTCTGCCCCTCCTGGCCAAGACACGATCCCTTCCCGGATGGGCGAGAGGGATGCTCCCCGTTGTCCTTGGGGGAGCATCCCTGATTATCGGTGCCGTGGTGATAACAGTATCCATCGTCTACTACAACGGTGCGATTGTGGCGTCATGAGGGACGGGGCCAAATGGTGGAGAACTTCTTCGTCGGGATTGTAGTCGGCGTCCTCCTCGGGGGCACGGGTGCCTGGATGATGGTCACAAGGGGTGCTGTCCTGTTCCACTCCTATCGTCGCACGACAACGGGAGACTTATCAGCTGACGGATGGACATGCGCGTTTGCCACTGCTGCTGTTTTATGAGCCTTCGGTAGTTCTCGTGGCTTGGGGGTCGGCTAGGCCGCCGTCGCCTTGTTGGCCTTCTCCCTCTCCTCTTCCTGTCGCGCTCCCTGTCCCTCCTCTTCCTCTCGTCCCCCCTCCTCTCCTCCTCTCCCCGGTCCTCCCACGGGAGCGCGGGCTGCTCGTCAGAGCACCGCAGCATGAGGAGGGCCACCAGGTTGTCCGTGTTCCTGAAGCCGTAGCCCATCCGCATGGTGACCTTGATCTCGTTGTTGATGCTCTCGACGCGCCCGTTGCCGATGCCTGTTAACGTCAATCTACATTTCACCGTTCGCGCCAAACAACCGCCGCCGGACGCA
>NZ_DBHHPX010000035.1:0-27083 GCF_057241865.1 Tractidigestivibacter sp. | reverse complement strand
GTACATGGATCCTCCTGCACCACTCACGGTCCAAGATTTCCACCGCAGTCCCAAATGGTCAACATTTCTTTCGGGTTGGGGCACGAAAGTTTTTCTGCTTTTGGCATGCCCACACCCTACCTACTAGCTCCCTGCTTTCCCTAACATCAGAGACTCTTCTAGCCTGTGGCTAGGACCTTCGAACTCGACGAGTCTGCCATGGTGGATGACCCTGTCCACGATGGCTGCAGCGAGCTTGTCATCTGCGAAGACAGTGCCCCACTTGGAGAACTCAATGTTGGTGGTAAATATCACGCTCCTCCTCTCGTAGCATTCGGTGATGACCTGGAAGAGCAGGCGGGCCCCGTCTATGTCGAAGGGGACGTAGCCGAACTCGTCCAGGATGACCAAATCTGCCCTCTCTATCTCCTGAAGCACCTTGTCGAGCGTCTCCTCGCGCTTGGCCTTTCCGAGACGCAGCACAAGCTGGGCCGTCTGGTAGAAGCGCACAGGCCTTCCCAAGGAGGCACACTTCATGCCCAAAGCTGTTGCCACATGGGTCTTGCCCCGCCCGGTCTTGCCGAAGAAGACGACATCCTCTGCCCTGTCAAGAAACGAGAGCGAGAGCATCTCCTCCTTGGGCCATGAGTCGGGAAAGACAACGTTTGTCCAGTCGAAGCCCTCGAAGGACTTGGGGACGGGGAAGCGCGCCTGTCTCAGGAGGCGTCCTCTCTTCACGGCCTCCCTATGGGAGAGCTCGTCTTCGAGCATGTGGGTTGTGGCCTCAAGCTGGCCTGTAGTTGAGGTCTCGATGAAGTCCTCTATAGTGTCGTTCGAGATGAAGAAGGAGCGGGCGGCCCTCCTGAAGGCCTCCTTAGACTCCTTGCGCTTGAAGCTCGTCTGGGCCATGATCCTTGCCTCCCTCCAGAAGCTCAAGGGCCCTGTCATAGACGGAAAGGTCGACGTCCTCGTCGTAGGAGATGCGTTCTATGCCAGATGCGATGACCGTCGAGCCCAGAGAGACGGACGCCTCATCAAGCGATCCCGTCCTCTCAAGGGAGGAGCACATGGCAGAGACCGCACACTTCCACCCGAAGCGGGAGCTCTCATCGCGCAGCATCCTCAGGTCTCGCGAGAGCTCTTTGGCGTCCTGTTTATCGAGGAATGAGACAAGCTCTTCAGGCAGGCTCTGTCTCACGATGCTGTCTCTCCAGCCTCCAGGGCGTATAGCCAGGAGCTTGAGCTGCAGGATAGGATCTGATGAGTTTGCTGGTACCTTCTGCCAAGCTCTCTCGTAGGTCGTGACAACCTCACCGGTCTCTATATCAATCACTGTCACATCAAAAGCACCGAGGGCTAGCGCTACTTCCTTTCCAGCACAAGCAGGACCTGCCGAGTAGCGGTGAATGCCGCCTAGGGTAAAGATGCCCTGCTTGCTGCACTTCCTCGTCTCCCACTTGATACAGCTAAAAGCCTCGGGTGGAAGTGGGCAGAGAGCCTGTTTGTCCTCCTCGAAGAGCTCGAGCTCTAAAGTTCCAAGCTTCCAGTGGCTCTCGTTTGCGCTCTGGTCAAGGCAGTCCTTGATAAGGCGCCTGTTGAAGCCCCTCACGTCGAAGAAGGCAGGGATGGGCACAAAGAGGTTGCGGCGGGTAAATCCGACCTTGGCCTCAACGTTTCCCTTCTCGTTTCCCGAATAGGGATTGGTGAAGCTGTAGTCAAAGCCGTAGTGGGCAGAGAAGAGCTTGAACAGGGAGCTTACGCGGATGACGGTGCCGAACCTTCTCCCCACCTCGGTGGCGTTGTCGAAGACGAGTCTTTGAGGGACGCCTCCCACAGACTCGAAGACGGCTTTCAGGCCTTCGCACACGCATTCTGAGGTCTCGCCCCAGAAGACCTGTGTGAGTCCCACGTTCGAGTGCGGGAAGCTCACCGTGAGGTACTTGCCCCTCTCTACAACTCCTCTCACCCTGAAGTCGGCCTCTCCGAAGTCGACCTGGCACTCACCGGCAGGCCATTCGAGCTCCAGGCAGCCCTGCGTGTCACGCCTGTCCCTCTCTCGTGCCATCTCCTCTCTGTGCGCTCTCACATAGCGTCTGACAGTGGAGTAGGACCCTGCAAAACCCTCCTCCTGTCTTAGCCGGTCATAGACGCGCTTGGCTGTGTGCCTTTGCTTCCTCCAGTTCTTGCTGTCATCCTCAAGCCAGGTATCTATCAAACTTTTATAGGAAGCAAGTAGCGGGCTTTTGGTAGTGCGCCTTGCCTTTGGCTTGGGTGAGAGATCTTCCATGTCCCGATACTTTCTCACAGTCGGTTCCGAGACACCCACCTCACGGGCAATACTTGCCACCGTCTCGCCCCTGCGAATGCGTTTGCGTATATCCTCAACCTTGTCCACGTCGATCATTTCCTCATCTGGCCCCCTTGATCAAAAGACGCTGCAATCAATCAAGGTAGACCCTCATAGATGGTCGGCGTGGGCATGCTTAAACCCGAAACTTTTTCGTGCTCACAACCTAAAAGAGCGATGCCCAATTCCTAAAGCAAAACGGTATCAAATACAGCAACGCGGTCGCAGGGTCGCTCCTCGGCACGCCCAGGAGCGGGCGGTGCCACCGCGAGCGCCTCCTGGACGCATCCACGACGAGGCACGGGGCGATCGAGCTCATGGGGTCGTGCCACGACCGCCTCCGGCCCCACGAGCCCATCGGCGACCGCGTGCCGGCAGATGTGATGGAGGGGTTCTTCGGGCGCTTCGAGAGGGCCCTCGCATGCGACCCGGAGGCGATGCAGGCAGCATAGAATCTGGGATTCCTCTGTCCATTATATTGACAGGGCTCAGAGGTCGCACCCCTGTCCCTGCCCTCGGTGACGGCGACGACGCGCCTGCCGTCGAGGTCGGCCATGGTCGACATGTGGTCCTGGCCGCGCCTCCTGGCGGTGTCGTCGGTCCCGACGCGGGTGACGTCGGAATGGTCCGCCCCCTCCCTGGCCCCGCCGACGGCTCTGTTCAGCATGTGCCAGACGCGGCCGTCCGTCTCACGGACCCAGCGCGCGATCGAGGTGACGGCCATGCCGGAGAGGGCCATCACGAGGACCTGCGCCCCGAAGGGCGCGGCGAGGTGGGAGTTGGGGCGCACCTCCCAGGGCATGGGCACCGTCCTCCTGCCGTGCTCCCCGCAGTCGGCCCTGGGCACGGCGCAGTGCACGATCGTCTCGCACTGCCAGATGCCGGGGTGGCGCCAGGTGCGCCCGCGCGTGTCGCAGGCGCCGCAGGGCCTGCCGCAGACCGGGCACCCCACGGCCTGCCCGGGGACGCGCCCGACCCTCACGTGGAGCTCGTCCGGGACGCCGTCGCGCCCCTCGGACCAGACGTCCTCGACCCTCCACTCGGGCCCGAGCCCCATCGACCTCTCGAAGGGCTGCGCGAGCATCCCGGCCTGTGCGTCCACCCTCGGCTCCGATCGCCGTCGTCCGTCAGATGCGAAAATCGTACCGTTCGGCGGAGCCGGGAGGCTCGGTCCCTCGGTGTGTTACCCACCAGAAGTCTCGAAGGCCCTGAACTTCTCCCCTATGGGCTGGGCGGAGTTGACCTCCTCGATCGCGCCGTCTATCTGCAGGTTGTTGTTGTCCACGATCACGCAGAGGTTGTCGAGGGCGTGGTTGCCGGCGAGCATGGCGGCCTCCCAGACCTCGCCCTCCTCGATCTCGCCGTCGCCGCAGAGCGCGTAGGCGCGGTAGCCCCGCCCCAGTGCTTGCCGGCGATGGCCATTCCCACGGCGACCGAGATGCCCTGGCCGAGCGAGCCGGTGGACATGCCGACGCCCGGGGTGTCGTTCATGTTGGGGTGGCCCCGCAGCCTCGAGCCGATGTGCCTGAGCGTGTCGAGCTCGCCCGCCGGGAAGAAGCCCCTCTGCGCGAGCGCGGCGTAGAGCGCCGGCGCGCAGTGGCCCTTGGAGAGCACGAACCTGTCGCGCCCGGGGCCGCGCGGGTCCTTGGGGTCGACGTTCATCTCCTCGAAGTAGAGCAGGGCCAGGATCTCGGTCGCGGAGAGCGACCCGCCGGGGTGGCCGGACTTCGCCGCGTGGGTGCCCACGAGGATGCCCCTGCGGACCTCGCGGGCGACCTTCTTCAACCCCTCGTCGGTCATGTGGTTCTACCTCCCTGTCACGCAAGAAAGGGGCAGCCGGGCGCGCGTGTCGCGCCCGGCTGCCTGCGTCGTCCTAGTCCTGCGCGGTGACCTTTGCCCAGTCCGCCGCAAAGAGCTCCAGACCACGGTCGGTGAGCGGGTGGCGCACGCACTTCCTGAGAGCGCCGAACGGCACGGTCGCGATGTCGGCGCCCATGAGCGCTGCCTGCGTCACGTGGTGCGGCGTGCGGACGGAGGCGGTGATGATCTCGGGGCCGCCCTCCTCGTCCCAGTGGCCGTACTCGAAGCTGTGCACGGCGGTAACGACGTCGGCGAGGTGGTCGAGGCCCTCGTCGCCGATGTCGTCGAAGCGGCCGACGAACGGGCTGATGTAGCGTGCGCCAGCACGCGCGCCCGGCAGCGCCTGCGTAACGCCGAAGACGAGCGTCATGCTGACGCGGATGCCCTCCTGCGCGAGGTGGCGGATCGCGGGCGGCGACTGCTCGGTCACGGGCAGCTTCACCACGATGTTGGGCGCGGGCGACGCGAGATGCTCGGCCTCCTTGATCATGCCCTCCGTGGTCTCTGCCGTGGACTCCGCGGAGACGGGCAGCCCCTCGCAGATCTGGGCGATCTTGACCATGTGGGGCTCGAAGTCGGCGAGCTTGCCGCCGGTCTTCGCATAGAGGCTCGGGTTGGTCGTGACGCCGGCGAGGATGCCCCAGCTCGCGGCCTCGCGGATGTCGTCCAGGCCCGCGGTGTCGATAAAGAACTTCATGCTTTTCTCCCATGTGTGCCTCGCGCCCGCCAAATGCGGCCGCAAATCAATTATTCAAACGCCAGCGGGCGAGAAGGACCGCCGTGCGGGCTTGGGTCCCGCCGTGGGCCGGCCCTAGGACAGGCTCGCCATCGCGGTGTCGATCTTCTCCCTCACGAACTCGGAGGCGTGAGCGACGCCGTGCCTCCAGTCCGGGGAGCCGAGGCACCACATCTCGCACACGTAGCGGCGCACGCCCTGCGGCACGAGCTGGCTGAGCGCGCCCTCGTAGTCGGTCGTGCCCTCGCCAAAGAGCATGTCGCGGTACTGGCCGGCCTTGGTCGCCTTCATGTGGGCTGCGAAGATGTGGCCGCGGCCGAGCGCGATGTCGTCCGCGACGCTCTTGCCATAGAGGAGCGAGGCGTTGGTGAGGTTGCCCACGTCGGGGTAGACGCCCAGATAGGGGCTGTCGACGGCGTCCACGTACTCCATCGCCTTGCCGACGGTGTCCATGAACGGCGTCTCCATGGTCTCGAAGCCCATGACCACGCCCGCGCCTGCCGCCATCTCGGTCGCCTTGGCGAGGTTCTCCTCGAAGCACTGGCGCGAGCCGTCCCACTTGTCCTCGTCGTAGTAGGCGTCATAGCCGGCGAGCTGGATGATGTGGAGTCCGAGGTCGCACGCGAGCTCGAGGGCCTTGTCCATCATCTCGAGGCTGTACGCGCGCTTCTTGGGGTCCTTCGCGCCAAACGGCCATTTGCGGTGGCCCGAGAGGCACATGGACCCCAGGGGGATGCCGGTCTGGCGCATCGCATCGACCACGGCCGCGCGCTCGGCGGCGGTCCAGCCGAGACGCGCCTGGCGGGCATCCGACTCGTCGACGGAGATCTCCATGTAGTCAAAGCCGCACTCTGCCGCGACCTGCAGGCGCTCCTCCCACGTGAGGCCCTGCGGCGTCGCCTTCTCGTACAGGCCGAGCTTGTATTGCCTGCTCATTGTTGGTCCCCTTTCACAAGGGCGCCCCCATGGCACCGCCATGGGGGCGCCCCCCTCTTACCAAATCACCGCTGCGTCATGCGGCGCTTTGTTCGACCCTACTTCTGGCCGTAGTAGGCGTTGGGTCCGTGCTTGCGCGAGTAGTGCTTGTCGAGCAGGTACTGGGGCGCCTGCGCGTCATCGAGCCTGATGCCGGCGGCGGAGCAGAGCAGCTCGGTGTCGCGGGACATCTTGGCGACCTCCTCCACGACCACGGCGTGGTAGACCGCAGCCGCAGCGTCCTTTCCCCAGGTGAACGGACCGTGGTTGCGCACGAGGCAGCCGGGCTGGGCCATGGGGTCCATGCCGCCGAAGCCCTCGACAATGACCTTGCCCGTGTTGAGCTCGTAGGCCTCCTCGATCTCCTCCTTGGTGAGGCCCCTCATGCAGGGGACCTCGCCGTAGAAGTAGTCGGCCTGGGTCGTGCCATAGCACGGGATGGAGCGCCCAGCCTGCGCCCACGCGGTCGCGGCCGCTGAGTGGGTGTGGACGATGCCGCCAACCTGCTCCCAGGTGCGGTAGAGGTAGGCATGCGTTGCGGTGTCGGACGACGGGTTGAGGTCGCCCTCGACCACGTTGCCGTCGAGGTCGCACACGACCATGGACTCGGGGGTGAGCTTGTCGTAGTCGACACCGGAGGGCTTGATCGCGAACAGGCCCTTGTCGCGGTCGGCCTCCGAGGCGTTGCCCCACGTGAAGACGACGAGTCCGTGCTTGGGAAGGTCCATGTTGGCCTCGTAGACCTTCTCGCGCAGTTCCTTGAGCATCATGTTCGCTACCCCTTAGAGGACCGAGCGGAAGGGTACGTTGGGCTCGTGCTCGAAGCAGTCGTGGAAGCCACGGTCGTACATGTACTCCTTCTTGTCCCTGTCGAGCGGGTAGGTGTAGTCGCCGCCGGGCTGCCAGTAGAATGGGTGGAACTTGTACTGCAGACGGTCCTTGCGCATCTGGTACAGGACCTCGATCTCGCGCTGGTCGGCCATGAAGTTGGTCCAGACGTCCCAGTGGATGGGGATGACAACCTTGGCCTGCAGCGCCTCGGCCATGCGCAGGATGTCCGTGGTCTCCATCTTGTCCTGGATGCCGACGGGGTTGCAGCCGTAGGAGCCAAAGCACACGTCGACGCCGCCGTACTCCTTCAGGATGTCCTTGCCGTGCTTGGCGAAGTAGATGGAGTAGTGCGAGTCGCCGCTGTGGTAGATGTTGCCGCCAGGGGTCACAAGCAGGTAGTTGACGGCCTTCTCGTCCATGTCGGTCGGACACTTGCCGGCGAGGTCCTCGCGGTCGGGGCCGGTGGAGTCGGTCGTAGTGATGCAGGTGCGGTCGAAGGAGTCCATGGCCACGATGGTCATGTCCTTGATCTTGATCTTGTCACCCGGCTTGACGACGTGGATGCGGTCCTCGGGGACGCCCCACTTGCGCCAGAAGTCGGCGGACTTCTCCGGGCCGATGAACGGCACGGGAATCTCGTTGCCGTCCTCGTCGGTAGTGGTCATGCCGGACTTGACGACGTGGGCAGCCCACTCCTTGGACATGTGGTCCTGGTGGTAGTGGGTGGCCAGGACGGCGTCGACGTGCTTGAACGCGAAGGGATCGAACACGTGGGGGATGTTGCGCAGGTTGGGCTGCATGGCGCGGACGCCGGCCATGTTCGCCATCTGGTGGCCGACCTTCATGAGGCCGTTGTCGTGGGTGCGCTTGCCGTTGCCGGTCCAGAGGTCGATCGTGATGTTGGCGTCGCCGGGGGTCTTGATCCACATGCCGGTGCAGCCGAGCCACCACATCTTGACGTTGCCCTCGGGAACCTTGGCGTTCTCGATGTCCTCGTTCAGCCACGTGCCCCACTCGGGGAACGTGTTCATGATCCAGCCCTCACGGGTTACTTCGTCTATTGCGGACATGGGTCTCTCCTCTTGTTTGCGGATTGATGCCTGCGTTGCGGCGCGCCTACTCGGTGTGCACCCTGTAGAGCGCGACCTCGTCGGTCTCGCGGTTCGCGGAGATGATGCGGCTCTCCCCCGCGTCCTCGAAGACCCAGACGTTCGCGGGGCCGCAATCGTGGTCGATGATCTCGACGGCATACTCGCCGTCCTGGTAGTGGAGCCTCAGGAGGTCCCGGGCGCCCTTGCGGTTGCCGAGCAGCGCGGAGGGCTCGCCGGCCAGGTCGCCCGCCCAGATCGCGTGCAGGAAGGGGCGCTTCTCCGGGTCCTCCCAGGCCTTCTCGTACGTGTCAGACTCGCCGCCGGCATGCCACACGGACACGGTGTCGCCGTGGAACGTGGAGATGGTCACGATTTCGTCCTTGCCGTCACCGTCGAGGTCGACCATCGTCATGTCGCTCGTGGGCTGCACGATGAGGCAGTCAACCTTCCAGTCCTCCCCGTCCTTCGCAGGCGGAGCATAGCGGAACACGCCTGCGGCGGTGCCCACCAAGGCGAAGCTGCGGTCGGGAGCGGTGTAGAAGCCATGGTTCTGCAGCTGGCAGTTGGTGAGCTGCGTCAGCTCGAGCTGGCGGTCGGCGTCGAACTCCTCCAGGTTCTTGGGGAGCTTGGCCACGTACACGGCACCCGGCGTCTTCCAGTCGTTCTTGAACTGGCGGCACGCGGACTTGATGGTGCAGGCGATGAGCCACATCTGGCCGTCCGCGCCCTCGAGCACGCCAAAGCGGTGCACGTAGGGAAGGTCGCACAGGACGCGACGCTCCCAGGAGCCGTCCTCCTTGCGCGTGTACGTCACGATCTTCGCGTCGTCCGCGCCAAAGTTGGGCGAGAAGAACTTGTACGTGCTCATGAGCTGGTCTGTGCGCCAGGGGGTCTGCATGACCGTCATGACGCCGCCAGGGCCATCGCACACGTTCTCGCGCTGGGTGCCATCGAGGGTGAAGCGGCGGATGGGGCCCTCCTTCTCGGTCGCGACGACAAAGCCCTTCTCGCCCGCCGCCTCGACCATGCCGATCGCGTAGCACTTGGGCATGTCAGTGGCGAGCACCTTCTTCTCGTACCTCATGAATGGCCTCCTCAGGCAACGATGCTTGCGCGACGGCTGGACTGCTTACTTTGCGAACTTCTTGTCGAGCCCTGCCTCGACGAACTTCTCCTCGATCTCCTTGTCGGAGAGGACGTTCTTGAGGGGGATGCAGATGACCTTGCCGGAGTCCGCCGCGGACTTGAACATGTTCTCGAAGTTGCGGGGGAAGCAGGCGACGTCGTAGCTGGTCGCGGTAGATGTGCCCTCGGCGAGCGCGCAGTGGTGGACCTGTGCGACGTCCATGTTGAGCTTCTTGCAGACGCGCTCGACCGTGAGCTGCATCATCAGGGAGGTGCCGGAACCGTTAGCGCACGCGCACAGAATCTTTGCTGCCATTTTTCGACCTTTCCCGGCGCGGCCCAAGGCCGCGAGCCCTTGTTAGAAGACGCTTTGGAAAACGCGGCGGCAACACAGGGGGAATGCTGTCCGCCGCTTGGAACCTCATGGAGCGAACGGGGCGAGCCTTGCTACTTTGCCTCGGCCTCCGCGACCGCCTTCTTCTCGGCTGCATCGCGGTACTCCGCGTACTTCTCGTAGTCCTCGACCTCGAGGAAGTAGGTGCTGTTGCCGTTCTCGTCCTTGGGAGCAGCCTTGTACTGCATCTGCGGGATGGCAAACAGGAAGACGACGACGAGAGCGACGCCGACCCAGCCGAGGTACTTCATGATGACCGTGAAGAGCGGCCAGACGGTAACCCAGTCGAACATGCCGAGGTAGCCGCCGAAGGCGTACATCCTGACCCAGGAGGCGATCAGAGCGGAGCCGAAGACCTGGCAGAGGCCGCAGATGAAGGGGAGGATCAGGCAGGCCTTGAGGCCACCCTTGTTGTTGGCGTACACACCGATGACGGCGTTGTCGAAGAACAGGGGGATGAAGCCGGCGACCACGAGGACGGGGCTGTGCATGAGGATGAGGGCGCCGATGGCGAGGAACTGTCCGACAGCACCGGCCATGAAGCCGATGGTGACGGCGTTGGTGGAGCCGAAGCCGAAGGTGACGGCGCAGTCAACGCCGGGGACGGAGCCCTTGAGGAGCTTGCTGGAGATGCCGGTGAAGGAGACGGTGAGCTCCGCGACGAAGGTGCGGACGCCGAGCTGGAGGATCGTCAGGTAGACGGCGAACTGGAAGCAGTTGTAGAGGATGTAGAAGACGAAGCTCTGACCCTCGACAAGCGCGGAGCTACCGGTGAGGGTGCCCTCCTTGGTGAGCTCGATGAGGTACTCGGGGCCGATGACGATGTAGATGATGCCGAAGAAGAGCGTCATGAGCAGCGCGGTGGAGACCATGTTCTCGTTGAACATCGAGAGCCAACCGGGGAGTTCGATGTCCTCGAGCCTCTTGTCGAACACAGAGGCCTTGCCGGGATGCTTGTCGCGACGGACCTCGTCGCGCTTCTCCATCCAGCCGGCAGCCTTGGAGGCGAGGAAGATGCCGAACATCTGCTGGTGGCCGATGGCGAAGCCGGCACCGTCAGTCAGCTCCTGGGTCGGCCCGATGGTGAGGTTGGAGCCGACGGCCCAGTACAGGCCGAGGAGGATCGTCATGAGGATGAGGGCGGGGGCGCTCACGAGGTTGGGGAAGCAGAACATGATGAGCCAGAGCGCCGTTGCGGACTGCTGGACCTGGACGTTGCCGGTGGTGAAGATGGAACGGAGCTTCGTGTGCTTCTTGGCGGCAACGAGCACGATGTTGAGGATGTAGGCGAACAGGAGCAGCAGCATGTACTGGGAGATGTTGACACCCTTGAGGAACGAGACGTCCGCTAGCGAGAAGTCGCCCGCCTGAGCTGCCTTGACGCCCGCGTCGACCGCGTTGTTGCCAAAGTAGGGGTCGATGACCATTGCGGTCAGGTTGAAGCGGCCCTTGAGGCCGACGATGATGGGGCGGAACACGCTCACGAGGCCGCCGGAGCCGACGGTCAGAATCATGTATCCGACGGAAGCCTTGATGAAGCCCGCGAGGACCTCGTACCACTTCTTTCCGAGCAGCGCATAGCCGATCACGACGATGATGCCGATGATCCAGGCTGGCTGCGACAGGATGGTCTTGGAGAACCAGGTTACCGCTGACAGCAAGATGTCCAATTTCCTCTCCTTTACTTCTTGTCCCTCTGTCGGTTACTCGCCACCGACCATGGCGTCAATCTCGAGCAGGTCCTCCGGGGTCTGGGCGTCCTTCAGGCGCTCGATGACCTCGGGATTCGACAGGACGGCCGCGAGCTGCTGCATGTTCTGCAGGTGCGAGTCCGCGTCGACGTCGCTGAGCGTGAAGAAGATCGTCGCGGTGGTGTCGGGGTCGTCCTCGGCGCCAAAGTGGACTGGCTCCTTGACGTGCATGAAGCTGATGGCCTCGCGATTGGTTCCGACGGCACCCTCGATTGCGTGCGGCATGGCGACACCGGGGAGAAGGACGATGTAGGGACCGTGCTTCTCGACGTTCGCAATGAGGCAGTCCGCGTACTCGGGCTCCACGCTGCCATCTGCGAGCAGCGGCTCGATGCCCTTGCGCAAGGCCTCCTTCCACCCCATGGGACCGTCCACGAAGTTGTAGTGCTTGAGCTCAACCAGTTGACGAAGTAGCATGTGTGTTCACCTCCCCGTGGGCTTGTTGCCTTCCGGCAGGTTCCCCGCCTGCCTCGCGGCCGGTTCCCCTTCAGGACGCCGCGTCGCGTGAGGGCCTTTCCACCCTCTTTTCAAGGTGGATGGTATGCCGAATTTTTTTGTTTTGAACGTATTCAGCTTTCGTATCTAACGTTTTTATAGTTTTTATTGAAGTTTTTTTGAGTTCATACGAACATAGAATTGAATCATTGTTCTAAAATGCGCCGAAGCCTAAAATGGGCTCGTGTTCGTATGAACACACTTCTGGCATTTTTTTTCCGCTTGGCGAACGGTCGTTTTTCTCGCATGAGCGGTCATTTCTAAGGAGCCTTGCATGGGTACGTCCAGAAGCATCGTCGAGAGTCGCCGCGCGCAGATTGTCGAGGTGCTAAGCGAGCAAGGCCGTAGCGAGGTCACCGAACTCGCGAGGGACTTTGGCGTGTCCACGCTCACCATAAGGAGAGACCTCGACTACCTGGCGGAGAAGGGCATGGTACGTCGGCTGCACGGCTCGGTGGAGCTAATCGACCCCCTGGGCGGACCTATCAGCTCTTCCGCGGTCCTCGCGAAGCGCAGTATCGCCGAGGAGGCGGCCACCCTGGTGGAGGACGGCGACACCGTCTTCATCAACACGAGCTCGACCGCACTTTCCGTGATAGAGCACATCACAAGCGTGAACGTGACAATCGTGACAAACAACGGCAAGGCGTTGCAGATAACACCGCCCCCCGGTGTCTCCGTCATCCTGACCGGCGGCGAGATCCGCCTGCCCAAGTGGTCCATGTCGGGCGAGTTTGCCCTCTCCACCGTGCGTCACATCAATGCGGCGAAGGCCATCCTGGGATGCTCGGGCTTCTCCGCCGACCGCGGCCTGACGACGCTCGTCTCGCACGAGACGAGCGTGAACTCGCTCATGCTCGATCATTCGGACATGCACATAATAGTTGCGGACTGCACGAAGATAGGGACCAAATCGAGCTTTCGCTACGGTCGGGCCGAGCAGGTGGACATCCTGGTGACGGACGAGGGCTCGGATAAGCAACAGATAGCGCTTCTCAAGAAGGCCGGCGTGAGGAAGGTCATCTACCCGAGCGCCAAGTAGCGTTCCGGCATCCCTCCGGCCAAGGTCGCAGCCCTAAATGCTTAAGAAATGGTCCAATTTGGTTTGACCACTCCAAGCTGGCAGTGTAGGAACAGGCCCAAGATCACCACCGCAGTCCCAACCCGAAGGTCAGGCTTGACCAAACACACCACCGGCCCCGGCGGGTTCCGCCACGCGGACAACGCGGGGCAGATGCAGCAGGAGATCAACAGGAGCGGCAACAGAGAGAGGGGCGACGCGAGATGAGGGTCACGGCCTGGTACGAGGACGGAGGGCTCGAGGAGTTCGACACGACGGCGCCCACCACCGTAGCCCTCGTGGGCCCAGACGAGGCAGCCGCGGTCGTGGTCGACCACGACGGTGAGGCACTTGTAGCCCTTCCCGTGGCTCGTCTCGCCTGCGCCCATGCACCGCAGGCCGTCGAAGCGGCCCGGGCCGCGCGCGGCCTCGAGGTCGGCACTCGGGGTAGCACCCGGAGGAGGCGGGGTCCATCGCCCTCCAGCGCCTCGCGGGCTCGTGGTCGTGGCGCCTGCACCTCCGCCCGCACACGGGGCACCGGGGCTGCTCGCGCCTGTGGGGCCTCACCCCGACGACGACCGAGCCGTCCTCGACCCTGGCGCCCGTGACCACCGTCCTCACAAGCCCGAGCGCGTGCCCTAGAACCCCCTTCATGCGCCTTCCCTCCTGCCGGAACCCTTACTTTTGGCGAAGTCGAATCCTAGTGGAAGACGGCGTGGGGCAGCCCCTTTCGGGACCTTCGTTTTCCACGTGCCAGCTGGGGGTTGGGCGCTCGGGCGCCCACAAGAACTACCGAAGAGCCGGATTTGATATTGTATTTCTCCAGTGTAGTGGCGTAGTCACAGGTCTGTTCTCGGCTTGGATGGCTTATGAGGCCACCAAGCCAGAAGCGGATCAGAGCCGCCGATATAGGAGACTGTTCTCCAGCAGCGAAGACCAATGCGCTTGCAGACGTCAGTGACTGGGTTCAGTGACGTCGCTGTAATATGCTGCTATGGCTGGTCTCGACCGCGGTCGGACCGGCGAGACGTTATGCGCGCCGACTGAGACGGAGAACCGTACATGCCGAATCTCGACCCCGACCCCCGCATCGCGGCGGAGGAGCTCAAGGAATTCAGGACCGTGACCCCCAACAGCAAGTTCCAGTGCGAGGACGGCAGGGTACGAACCTGGCCCGGGATGATAGACGGAATCGACTCTGACCTCGCCCCCGATGCCGCGGATATCTCGGACGACGAGCGCGCCTCGAGGTACTACGAGCTGCTCTGGAGCTTCGGCGCACAGCGCATCTCCTAGCGACGGCGGTAGTTGCCCTCAGAGGTCTCTCCCCCGCGCACGAGGTCGCGGGGCGTTTCCTGCGCCCAGTGTCTCTGATATCTCCGCAGCGGATCTCGTGCGTGAGGAGAGAAACTCCTTTTCGAGGGCGTTCGTCCTGGCATCGTCCCCTCTCGAGGCCACCAGCCTCTCCCGCCTGTCGGCGATGAAGTCGGCGGTCTTGGACGCCTGCGGGGCGGCCTTCGCGAGCGCGGACGGGTCGCCGCGGATTGAGGTGAGCCAGCCCTGCAGGTAGGCGGCGTGGTTCTCGAGGAAGGTCCTCCCCATGTCGGCGTTGGCGTAGGCCCCCATGCCCAGGTCGGCGTCCGCCGCGGCGAAGGCGGAGCCCAGCTCCGCCACGAGTTCCTCACGGGCGTAGCCCTCCTCCGACCCCTCGACCTCGCGGCCGACCTCGCGCGCCGTCGAGTGGCACATCCCGTGGAGGAGCGTACGCGCAAATGCATCCATGGACGTGAACTGCGAGCGCAGCGGCAGCGTGATCGAGTCGGTGGATGGCCGGTAGTACGCCTCGTCGACGCGACCCTCGGCCATCGGGCACCTCAAGGACTCGATGAACTCGTCCGCCACGCGCTCCACCTCGGCGTTCGCCAGGGCGTGCGCGCTCAGGTCGTAGGGCTCGACCCTCTCCACCTGGGAGGCATTGAACACGTGATGGGGCCTCCCCCTGAGGGAGGCGTCCTTCGTTGCCTCCTGGGGAGCCTTCCCGCACGGACGAGCTGCTCGACCCTCTGGAGGGTGACGACGCCGGAGCCCGGAACGTGCACGTACCAGCTCCAGAACTCGACCGTCGCCGTGGAGCGGGCGCCCCTCGCCACGTGCCAGCCGGCGTCGCGCGCCTGGTTGAACATTCGGCACACTACCCTCGTCGTGGCTAGCATCCGGGAGCGGAGCGACATATCCACGTCGAAGGCCTCGGCAACCTTGGAGACTGCAGCCCTCTTAGCCTCGGGGTCCACGTCGGCGTAGGTGTCGAGCGTCATGGAGACGCTCGCGTACCCCAGGTAGCTCGCCACGGTGCGCGCGTCGCAGCCTCCGGCAATCATCATGGTGGCGAACGTGCGCCCGGTGAGGGGGATTGCCCGGCTGCGCCTGGTCTTGGGTTCCTTGACGTAGTAGCCGCTGTCAGCGCTGCCAAGCGCACGCCGCACGGTGATGGTGCCGTCGTCTCCCAGGTCCGACCATCTGAGGGCGCACACCTCCCCGCGGCGCATGCCGGTGGTAAGCGCGAACTTGATAGCCATGTCCAAGGACTCGTCCCAGGCCCCCTACGCCAGCTTGAGCATGCGCGTGCGCTCCGCGCGGTCGAGCGCGTTGATCTTGGGCTTCACGCGCTTGGGCGGCTTGCAGTAGTCACAGGGGTTCTTGGTGGCGAGGCCCTGGCCTGTAAGGTCTCGATATCGGGGGGCGTTCGAGCGCAGGCTGGACGCTGACAGTCGCCTGGCGTCTCGCATGCGTGGAGAGGGCAAGCACCAGGAACTTCCTCGATACGGTTGCAGAGACGATATCGCCGCTTGAGATGACGCCCCGGATGGGCACGAAAACTGCGCTGATACTTGCGCGATTGACGACTTGGGGTCGGAGGAAAAGTCGCCAGCCGTGAACGGTGCCGGACAGTTGCGACGTATGTATTCCCGTCTCCCCTTGACTATCCGATACTCTCGTTGTTTGTATCTGTTTTCATGTAGATATATCTCCGATATCATTGATTTGAGGCAAATGGCCCGATCCCGGATGCGCACAGCGCACGGAGCTCGGTCCGTACGACCGTACCAGGTGCGCCGTAAGGAGAGGTGGTGGGCGCGAGCATGCACATCGTCTTCATCGTCCCGGCCCCCTTCGTGAAGCGCAACCCTATCTACCGGCTGGGAGGTAGGCTCTACGGGCATTCGAATCCCATCACAGGCCCGCTCATCCTAGGCGGCATCGTGCGGCAAGCCGGCCACGACGTCGAGTGCTACCAGGAGCTGCATGGCCCGGTGGATTACAAGCGCCTGCTCAAGTGGGCCGACGTCGTGGGTGTATACGCGATGACGGCCACCGCCCCGCGCGCCTATGAGATTGCAGACCTGTTCCACGAGAAGGGGCACGCGCACGTCCTTATCGGAGGCATCCACCCCTCGAGCGTGCCAGAGGAAGCGCTGACCCATGCCGACCAGGTCATCGTCGGCGAGGGAGAGAGCGTAATCCTCGACGCGGTCGAGGGCCGGCGCACTGAAGAGATCGTCCGCGCCGAGCCGGTCTGTAACCTGGACGACGTGCCCTTCCCCGACTACAGCATCCTCAAGACGCCCTGCGAGTCCGCCAATATCATGACGTCGCGGGGGTGCCCGTTCAACTGCACGTTCTGCACGACGTCACGCATGTTCGCGCCATATCGCAAGCGCAGTGTCGATTCCGTCATCGCCGAGATCAGGATGGCCCACGAGCAGGGCTTCGAGTACATGAACTTCGAGGACGACAACTTCACCGCGGACAAGGAGCGCGCTAAGAAGATCTGCCAGCGCATCATCGACGAGGGCCTGCAGTTCAAGGAGACGTTCTTCTTCGGGCGCACCGACATGGCCCGCGACCCCGAGCTGCTCGACCTCCTGGCGAAGGCCCACCTGACGCGTGCGCTCATCGGCATCGAGTCCCTTAACCAGGAGTCGCTCGACTCCATCGACAAGCACCAAAGCATCGCCGACATCGAGCGGGCCGGCACCGCATGCCGCAAACATGGCATCCGCGTCATCGCGAGCATTGTGCTCGGAATTGACACCGACGGTCCCGAGGACATCGAGCGCTCGTACCGTTTCGCGAAATCGATTGGTGCCTACCAGATTCAACCGGCGATTCTCACGCCCTTCCCTGGTACGCCGGATTACGAGCGGCTGCGCGCCGAGGGGCGCATCTTCGCCAACGACTGGGAGCTATTCGACATGACCAACGTCACGTTCCACCCCAAGAAGATGTCCCCCTGGCGCCTGCAGGAGTGCTTCTTCGAGGCCGCGGACCAGTTCTACGATTTCAAGTCCGCCCTGGACATCTGGAGGACTTTCGGAGCCGAATACGGTCTGCGCCGCATCTACCTGGCCATCGCGACCACGCTCGGCGTGCCACTGGCGCATTTCTGTGCCGACCACGTGAAGGCATCGCCCTATTACCAGCTCAAGCACATGGACTGGCTGTACGGACCCCAGCCGTCGCGAGCCGGGTCGCCCAAGGCAGCGAGAGGCGTTTCCGGACGGTCCCCGGGCGTCTGCCACTTGTGATCAGCAAGTTTGTCGTATCTTGATGGTACCGGGTAAAATCAAGCAGGATAACTGGCGCATATACTGCAGAGATATCGGATAGATATGAACACGAGGGACCCAAGGTACGTGCGAGCCGAGGCGGCGCTGCAGAAGGCGTTCCTCGAGCTGTTCTCCCGCGACCGCATCGAGGCAATCACCGTCTCCCAGATCATCGCATCCGCACACGTGAACCGCAGCACTTTCTACGAGCACTACCGGGACAAGTACGACTTGCTCGATAGTACGGAACGGGGTTTTCTGAGCGATTTGGAGCAGGAGCTCAGAGCCTCGCCGGCCGCCCGGACGCTGGCGGGCGAACATGTGGATGAAGGGGGGTTGCGCGACTACTACCGCCACCTCGTCAGCTTCCTCCTTGCCCGACGCGAGCTCGTCACCGGGCTCACCGCAAACGACAGGAATCGGTTCATGGTCGGGTTCAGCAAGGCCATGGAGCACGTGCTCGTCTCGACCAATGCCGTGGACAGCCACAGTTCGTCGTTTCACTACGACATCGTGGGGTTCACGTGGATGAGCACGGGAGTGATATGCGAATGGGTGCACAGGGACTTTGACGAGGAGGAGGGCGCCTTCGTCGAGATGCTGGTGCGCCATGGGTCGGCTTTGTTGCTCGCCCTGCAGACGTAGGGGTGTTCCTATAGTTCTGTCAACTGATTATTTCAGCTGACAGGCCGCGCGAGGGCAATGCCGGCGCAGGCCCCGCGAGGGGCCTCGCCTCTCGCCGATTCGGCGCGGCTCGCCAGGCCGCGTACGGGGCCTCGTCCCCCATGGTCGCGTAGACCACCTCGGCCCTCTTCCTGGCGGCCGCCTCCAGCGCCACGCCGCGGCACATGCCGCGCCCGCGGCGCGAGCGGCAAACGCACGGCCCGAAGCGGTTCCTGCTCCTGACAGGCGAGTTGCACGAGGGCACGAGCGGGCCCTTCGGCCTCCTGTCGCCCCGCCTAGACGCGCTGGGCGACGATGTCGAGGTCCCCCCCGCCAAGGACCATCTGTTGGGGAAATGCTACCGTTGGGGGGCTGCGGGCTCAATGCGGCACTGTCGTGTTACCCACCAGAAGTTTCGAAGAGCCGAGGTTTCAAAGAGTCGAAATTCTGGGATGTCCCGAGCCCAGCTGGGCAAACGCCCAAAACGCGAAAAGTTGCGTTCAATAATCGGATGCTCGCCTATCTCGGGTGGCCGTAGCGGGAAGAGTCCCCAGGGTCGCTCTCAGATATGCTAGATTAATGTCGTTTATATTCTACGTTAACTGCTATAACGCATCTAATAACGGACAAGTGATTCCATGAAGCGACCGACATCTGCAAAGACTAAGCTGGCGGCCAGAAGCATAGGCGAGAACATCGCGACGTGGCGCAGGCTCTACGGGCTGACCTCGCAGGAGCTCGCCGACAAGGCCAACGTCTCTCGCGCGACCATCTCGCGCCTGGAGAACGGCGACCCCTCCGCCAGCCTGGAGACGTTCCTCAACGCGTGCCGCGCACTCCAGACCCTGGACGCAGTGGTCGACGCGACGGACCCGTACCAGACGGACCTGGGACGCGCCAGGGCTGACCAGGCGCTTCCCAAGCGCGTGAGAAGCAAACGATGACCCCCACCATACAGGTATTCACTTCCCACACCCTGGGGGACGACGTCCTTGTGGGCACTTGCCACTTCAGCCTGCGAAGAGGATCCATCAGTTCGTCCTTCATCTATGACCAGGGGTATCTCGCCTCGTCGGACGCTTATGCAATCGACCCCTCCCTCCCCTTTCGAGACGCATCCGGATTCTGCGCGGGCCTTCCCGGGGCCCTGAGGGACTCCTCCCCAGATCGCTGGGGCCGCCATCTCATCGACCGGCGCGCAGTTGCCGAGTCCAGTGGGAGCGGACTCGCTCTGCGCTCGCGCGACGAGGTGGACTACCTGCTGGGCGTCTACGACGCGTCAAGGCAGGGAGCCCTACGATTCCGCGTGCCCGGCTCAGACAACTACCTCTCCCCAAACGAGACCGTGCCTCCCCTCGTCGAACTCAAGCGACTAGTCGCGGCATCGAACCAGGTGTCCCTCGGCAGCGCCGACAACGATCAGGTCAAGGAGCTCCTGGATGCGGGTTCCGGCTCGCTCGGCGGCGCCCGCCCCAAGGCCTCGGTCACGGACGAGGGCAGAATCCTCCTCGCAAAGTTCTCGCACCCGAGAGACGAGTGGGACGTGATGGCATGGGAGAAGACGAGCCTCGACATCGCCAAGGCGGCCGGACTCGCGGTCCCGAGGGCGAGGCTGCTCCGAATCGGCTCGGACTCCATCCTACTGCTCGAGCGCTTCGACCGCGAGGGTTCGCTCATGGACGGTCAAAGGATTCCCTATCTGAGCGCGATGAGCTTGGTCAGGGCGCGTGACGATTCACAGAGCGACTACGCCGATGTCGCGGACGCGCTGGTGGACTGGTGCATAGACCCGCTCCCCCAGCTCGAGGCCCTGTTTGAGCGCGTCGTGCTCTCCGTAGCCCTGCACAACACGGACGACCACCTGCGAAACCTGGGACTTGTCCGAAGGGGAGGCTGCTGGGTCCTCTCCCCAGTGTTCGACGTCAACATCAATCCCGACCCGAGCAGGGGGCGCACCACGTCGGTCTTCGGCGAGACGGGCAAGACGGAGGTCAACGGCCTAAAGGAGCTGGCGGAGTCCTGCGGACTCGCTGCCGAGAAGAGCTCCCTCGCAGTCGCAAGGGTGCTGCGTGGTGTACGGACATGGAGGGCACTCGCCAGGAGGAACGGCTGCAAGGAGGCGGAGTCCGAACTCATGGGCCGCGTAGTCGACGAGCGCGCGCACGCCCTCAGCACTGCCTTTTGTTGAGAGGCTAGAGCGCAAACGCGACACGCCCGCAGCTCGCCGCAGCATCGGAGTTGTCGCTCATCTTGGGGGGCAGTCAAGGTCGTAGCCACGTTCTTCTCGCCCTTTGCTGCAGCGTAGAGCATGACCTCATCGCGGCTTCTTGGGCAGGTCGCTTGCAGTGACGGCGCAGGCATAGGCCTTGAGCGCGTCGCCGGGACAAGGCTCATCCAACGAGCTTGTAGCCGTTGCACGCGAACCCACATTTGCCCAGCTACCGGTAAAGCGCTTTGGCGTCCACGAAGAGCCAGCTCGTGCCAAGGTAATCGCGAAGTCCAGCGTCCACAGGGTTGCGCGAGAAAAGACAGTACGTCGTGGACTCGTAATCCCCCAGCAGCCCAGCCCGATGCACGAGGTTCTGGGCGGCGCGCGCCTCGTCGAACTTCCTGCGCCACTTGCATTCCCCCACCAGCAGCTCGCTACGACGCTCGCTTGATGCCACGACGTCTATGTCGGTCTGCTCTCGCACGGACGGGTCCGTGCCCCACCATGAGCCAAAGCGCACGGGTCTAAGTGGCAGCGCTCCGCGCTTCGCCTGGCTTACGACCCATTGGAGGCAGATGTCCTCGAACCAGTGCCCCACGTAGGTAGGGATGTCATCGCTCTTCAGCACCTCACGGGCCACGAGCCCTCCGGCATCCATCTCGACGGATGCAACCTCGGGTTGCACGAAACGATACCAGAACGCGAACGCCGGCTCGCTGATGTGGTAGATGCCCCGTCTTGACCTCGAGGGATCCTCTCCAAACGGCACGCACTTCTCGACGAGGCGCATCGAGACGAGCGTCCTCAGGTACTTGGCGAGCGACGTGCGCTGCTCGCCAATGCGGTCGGCAATCTCCTGCGGCTTGTTCGCTCCCGCCGCGATGGCGTCCAGGATGGAGCTGTAGACGGCAGGCTCGCGAAGCTCCTGCCTCAGGAGCATGATTGGCTCCTCGTACAGGAGCCCCTCCTTGCGGAAGAACAGCCTTTCCACGTTGGTGGCGTAGCCCTCGCGGGGATCCACCATGGACAGGTAGTAGGGTGTACCGCCAAACGTGGCATAGTAGCGTATCAGGTCCTCACTACCAACGCCTGGCAGCATGAGGGCGGCATCTCGATACCCAAAGGGGGCCAGGTGAATCTGCGCCGTCCTCCGCCCGAACAGCGGGTCCTTCTGACCCAACCGCTCTCCCGATTCGGCGGAGCCCAAGACCCTCTCCTCCATGAAGCCCTGGTTGCTACCCGTAAGAATGAGAAACACGTTCGTAGATGAGAAGAACTTGTCACAGGCGATCTGAAACGTCGAGACGAGGCCAGCGTTGTGCTGCGCGGCATAGGGAAACTCGTCGAACACGAACACCAGGCGCTGGTCACGCGCCTGACGAGCAACGAACATGAGCGCGTCCTCCCAAGAGGAGAATGACCCCGTGCCGAGGGGCAGGCCAAAGTGCTCGTACACCTGACGCGAGAAGTCGGCGAGGTTGAGCGTATCGTTCTGCACCTTTGCGGTAAACGCCAGCGTCGGCTTGCCTTGCGAGAACCGCGTGGCAAGCGCTGTCTTACCGACGCGACGGCGACCGTAGAGAACGACCATCTGGAAGCCACCCTTGGCATACAGGGCCTCGAGCTCGTCGAGCTCGTGCTGGCGTCCGACGAACATGTGCGTCTCCCCTCAACGGATTCCATTTGTATGATTTAGATTATACTACTCGTATTCATACAAGCTCAGCTCGTTTGCCGCGCGACTTATCCGTGGTCTTGAAGTAGGTCGTGTTCCTGAAGCCCCTGGCGGCGCTCCTTATCGACTGGACGACGGAGTTGCGCCGATGTACGTCAGCCCGCCAGTCGCACAGGCCGTGAGGTATCCCGCCACCATCGGAACCGATCTTCCCCTCGGCAACTCGCCGATACTCCCCTACCTCCTGATGAACTTCTGGTCCTCAGCAGGCATACCCACCTCGTCCGAGACATGGCGCTCGAACGTCATATGCAGGTCGTACTTGTCGCGCAAACCCATGATGGCCTTCATCACCGGAGAGGCATGGTGCGCATCGATTGTCGCCTGGTCGGCCCAGGAATCGATGAGAAGTACCGTCTCGGGGTCGTCGAAGGAGACCCAGTACTCGTACCTCAGGTTGCCAGGCTCCTTACGGATGGCGTCGACCGTGCCTGACGTCTCCATTTCCTGGGCGAACTTCCTCGCGCTACCGTTTGTCCCCGTATGCCTTAGATTAACCGTGATGGCCATGTTCTTCTCCGCTTCACCGATGCGCAGATCGCGCATCCGACTCTTGTAGATTCCGCAGCACACGTGCCAGGATGCCACCACAGACAGTGTTGCTCGGCAGATCCTTTGTGACGACGGCACCCGCGGCAACGATCACGTTGTCGCCAATGGTTACGCCAGGCAGGATGGTCGCATTCCCGCCAATCCAGCAGTCCTTGCCGATGGTGACTGGCCTCGTCGTGGTAATCAGATACCTCGTTCCACCCGACCTGGTCCCGAAGCGCCTAGTGCAGTCCATGCCATGCTCGCCGCAGTAAATCTTCACGTCGGGGGCAATGAGCGTCCGGTCACCTATGATGATGAGGTTTGAGTCTAGAAAGGTGCAGTTCATGTTGACCAGCACATCGCTGCCAAGGCGGATGTGCTTTCCGTACGTGCACCTGAACGGAGCCATGAGGACGATGCGCTCGCCCATCCATCTGGCCCAACAGCTCTTCCACAGTCCCGTGCTGCTCGGCCGGATCATCTGTCCCGTTGAGCCTGCGCACCCGCTTCCTTGCAGAGACGATCATCTGCTGAATCTCTGGGTCGCGGTAGTCGTAGTCCTCCCCTGCCAGGAGCTTCTCATGCTCTGTCTTCATCCTGCTACAGTCTCCTTCCAAGCTCGTATGCCTCTTTGGGGTACCTGCTCCTCTTTGTCATTGCAGGCGTCCCGCAGCCACGCCCGAGCACCTCTCCGCAATCGTCGAAGTGGAGGTAGCGCACGAGCGTCCGGTAGTGTGCCTCCAGCGCATCGAACGTCCAGTCGTGAAGCGAGCCGTCGAGAATGGCAGGGCCGGCGGGACGTTCACGGGAGCTTGGTCTCGGCCACCTCGGCCCATCTCTGCCGTCTGCAGCAATCATCTGGGGCAATAGCAGGATCAGCCACCTCTATAGACCGATTTCGCTGCAATATTGCCTAGCGCTTTTTCAGCTGGGTGTGGCGAGCTGCAGAAAATGCGACTCGCCGGATTGAACGAGCCTGCCTCGCACTACATCCATTGCTCAGTCCCGAGCTCTGTGTACTTCTTCGAGCAGCCACGGCTGAGCGCAACCGGATGCTTCTGTTCGTTCACGCAGGGTTTGACACGCATGATCTCGAGCGGATTGAGCCCGCAGGCACGTGTCATCTGGAAACAGCAGGAGTGAACTTCAGCAAGCTCCTGGCGGAGCTTAGCTGCGCGTCTTCCAAACCATGTCCCGACCACCGGAACGACTCGAGAAGCTCTGATTCTTGATCCTCGGATGATGCGCCGCCCATGCATGGCTCAGCATCAGATGCAGAAAGACATATAGAGCGGGAGATAAACTCGGTTGCCAAGTCTTTTAAACTGGCCCGGGTGCAAGACGAATTCGTTGCCAATGCGACTGGCAAAATGCTTCTGGAAGTCATCAAGGGAAATGGTCGAATACGTCTTGGTGGATTTAGCCTCAATGGGTGCAATGCGCAGCTTGCCGGCAGCATCTGAAAGGCCCTTTGTTATCAGAAAATCTATCTCTCGCGGTCGCGGGCGCTTTCTCTCCTCGCGTGGAGGTTCGTTCCATGAATAATAGTAGAGAGGCCGTCCTCCTGCGCGCAGCTGTTGGGCTATAACGTTCTCTACGAACATGCCCCGATTGATGGAGAGCTTGCCAAACTGCAGAGCGCGATAGATCTGCTCGGTTTCTGCTCCCTCGTCGAAAACGCTCGACACAAGAAGTCCGGTATCCCCCATATAGCATTTGAGCGAGCTGTCCTCGCCTTCATCTGCGGTAAGCTTGAATCCGACGTTTGGATCGTTGCATAGTCGGCAGATGTTCACATAGTGTGCGTCTTCAAGCCACCGAAGCGCTGATTCATATTGATGATAGCGACTTCCCTTGCCTAAGGAAGAGAACTTGAAGCGTTTGCTCCCCTGAGAGAGCTGACCCGGAATACCCATGAAGATGGAGTAAGCCCTGCGCGCATCCTTTGCACCGAATTTCTCGATGTCTTCAGCGTAGAGTGTCAATATCTGTCTCTTGGTCTTGTCGCTTTGCGCGAAGGTTGCGTTCTCAATGAAATCGCTGACTGATTGCGGCATGCCACCTACCAGCATGTATTCATTAAAGAGTCGTGTACATTGACGATGCAGGCTGTCTGGCAGCGGCTCGAAGGCATCTCGGCAGCGGCGAATCTCGTCTGCAAGATTCCTGCGCCCTAATGCCCACAGGTACTCCTCGAAATCAAGCGGCCACAGCTCCGCACGCTCCTCCTCCGAAGGAATGACAATGTCCTGGACATTCTTGCGTATGGAAATCAGCGAACCCGTCTCCATGTAATCAAATCTGCCATCAGCGACTAGATGCTTAATCATTTCACGAGCAACCGGAAAACGCTGCACTTCATCGAAGACGACCAGCGAATGACGAGGAACCAGTTCAACACCGAAATAGAGCTGAAGCATGCGCAGGAGCGTATCGATATCCCCTCGATGCTCGTTGAAGATATCCCGCACATCTTTACCAACCTGCGAGAAGTCGATGAAGAGGCTCGATTCGTATTCATTGGCTGCAAATGCCTTGACGAGTGTGGTCTTGCCCACCCGTCGAGCACCTTCTATCAGCAGCGCGCTTCTGCCATTCGACTCGTTCTTCCAGTCGAGCAGCGTTCTATAGAGCTTTCTCTCGAACATGATCATTGCTCCGTCACGCTAGCCATTGTAGATGTCACTCATTATATGGGGTTACTGCAATATCAGTCACCTATGTTTCCCTAATTTACTGCAAAATCAGCTATCTATATTTCCCTATTTCTTTGCAATATCGCTTACCTTTTTCAAGCTTTGCGTATTTCGTGAACCTGATCCGCTGCACTATCGGCTACCCATCTACGACCTCAAATGTCCGGCTGCAGAACATGCGGTCCCGCAGATGGAGCCAAGCCTATCCATGCCCTCCTGTCTCAAGCGGCTGCCAAGGAGCGGTCAAGCTGATTGAGGCCGCCAAAAAGGCCGGCATCAGGCGCTTCGTCCTGCTCAGCTCGGTGTTCGCCGACGAGCCGGAGAAGTGGGACGACCCGGCGCTCGCAGGCATCACGGACTACAACATCGCGAAGTTCTTCGCCGACCAGTGGCTCGTGCGCGACTCGGGCCTGGACTACACAATCGTCCAGCCCGGGAACCTCCTGGACGAGCCCAGCAGGAGGGGACGGCATACGCGACCTCGGGGCAGAGAGCAGGGCGCGACACCATAGGCGTCGTGCCCCAATATCTACCCCAGCACTTCTTTAATCTGCGGAGACCAACCGCACGAATAGCGTCAGGAACTTGCAGTGTCCAAGACTCGGCAAGCTGACCAAGTTGTTCTCGAACGCGACGTCCCCATTGCGATGCTCTCTGAGGTCGCACAGATAGGCTTCCCTCACCGAGCGCGAGAACTTCAGGGTCGCTGTTGAATCCTTATCAAAGAAGCCGTTGAACAGGCGATGCGAGAGGACACGGTTCTCGACATGAACTTCGAGGTCGATGGCGCGGGAGCTACGCCTGAGCGCAACGGTGAGTCGAACGGGGAGGTTGGCGGAGCGGATGCCCCTCGCCCTCTCGTCCAGGTCCTTGGGGACGCTCATGGAGAAGTAGATCGTTGCCCTTTGGCAGATATCGGAACCCTCGATCGACACTTCCGGTTTACCCTCGTCCGAACAGACCCCAGATCCTGCCTTGGAGGGGAGTAGTTGAAGGAGTCGCCGTCATCACCGTTCTCGACCAAGACTGCCTGGCGGTCATAGACGTAGCCGCTCGCACGGTCTTCGACCCTGAGCGTGCCATCGGCGTTGACCGAGATCCGGTAGTACTCGTTCTCCAGCGCATCGTCCCTGCCAAGCTTCCTCAGCGGACGAGCGGAGCTCTCGCTCGGCACCAGGCGATACTGAGCGTAACCCATCGCCGGAACTTCATGCGCCTCGATTGCCACCTCTGCATCGAAAACCTTGTCCGGAATGCATGGCTTCTCACTGGGGTCGAGCCTCATCATCTGGGAAAGCACGTAATTCGTCAGGTCCCTGCTGCTCAGGATCGTGTATATGACTGGATTGCCCTTCTCGTCCAGAATCTTGAAGTCTTTGTCTGGAAGATACATGTGCTTGACGTCCAGCAGTTCGCCGTGCACCTCCTCAAACCTCGGGCCCTCACAGGCCACCGCCTGGCGATAAACCTGGGGCATGTTGCCCGATCGGCCAAACGAGCCTGGCATGTTCCATGCCTCCGGCGTAGAACAGCCGCCGTCGGCCATGACCCCGTCGTCAAGCGCCCCACAGTGGCAATTGCGCCGACTGCCGACACGGGCGTGTATTCCCATGCAATAAGAGTTAGCCTAGACTGACAACAGCACGTCAATCGAAAGCAGGCGCCATGAGTCTTCTTCGTACATACTTCAACAACACACGCAAGCCCGAAGGAGTCTTGGGCAGGGGCATGCTCGCCGGGATGAACCGAGAGCACGCCCGGGTGTCAGACTGGGGCATGGGCCACCTGAGTGACATCCATGCCAGCAGCATCGTCGAGCTGGGTTGCGGAGGTGGCCGCAACGTCAGCAAGCTGCTGCAGATGTATCCCGCCGCACGGATGGTGGCCGTCGACTATTCCGCCGAATCGCTCACAAAGACCGCACAGGTCAACCAGGCCTTCGTGACGGAGGGCCGTTGTGAGCTGCTGGAGGCAGACGTCAGCCACCTGCCGTTG
>NZ_DBHHPX010000034.1:0-27131 GCF_057241865.1 Tractidigestivibacter sp. | reverse complement strand
ATGCGCGCCCGCTCCGCCGGGTCCTCCGGCAGGTCGCGGCCCCAGTCGCGCCAGTCCGTCTGCTCCGTGTGCCCCTCCGTGCCCGCCAACTCGGGCCCCCCTCCGACGTCTCCCTCCCGTCCGAGGCCACCACGGGCGGGCGAGGCGCGCTCCCAGCGCCCGGCGTACCTCGGGCTGCCCTCGCCGTGGGCGCAGTGCATCCTCGCCAGGCGGTCGGGCATCTCGCGGGCGACGAGCTCGCCGGCGTCCTCCAGCCTCAGCCACCTGGAGAGGTTGCCTGCGGTGGGGAACATCGGGAGCGTCCTCGCGGCCTTCCTCGCGGAGAGCCCGCTCCGGTGGAACTCCCAGAGGATTCCCTCCTTCTCCTCCCTGGTGTACATCACGGACTCCAATCCCGGACCTCGTGGTCCGACCGTTCGTCCGGGGTCCCGTAGCCCTATTGCCCTTATTTGCCCACAGCACATTTTGAGTCCTATTCATCGAAGTCGATGTCGACTTCGGCGGCATTGTAGATGTCCACGCTTGTCTGGACGTTGACGCGGTTCACGATCCAGCCCCTGAGCGAGCAGCGCTGGATGAAGTCGTCGATTCGGTTGACGCCGTTCATCTCCTTGAGCGTGACCACCGCGCCGAAGCGCAGGCCCCGCCCCTTCTTGTCCGGGCCGTCACCCCTCTCCGTGGTGCGGATCTTGATCCCCCACATCCCGGTCGAGTAGGCCTTCCGCTCGCGGCCGTTGTCCTTGAGCTCTTCCCCGATGTGCTTGACGTTGTCCCACTTGCGGTAGTTCTTGCGGGCGACCTCCTCGGTGGTCGTGAAGCCCTCCTCGCCCTGGCGGTTGTTGTCGAGGGGCTTGATCTTGCCCTTGTCGTCTATGCGGCCGAAGTGGAGGTCCATCTCCGTGCTGGTGTAGTCGACCCCCTGCCGTCTGTCGCACTGGGGGAAGTAGCAGAGCGTGGCCCGGGCGACGTAGGGGTGCTTGCCCTTGGCGATGGGCACGGGGATGCCGTAGTTGTAGGTCTCGTATCCCTCCGAGGTGCCCGAGAGCGTGAACTTGATCTCGTCGTCGTGGGACTGCACCACGTCCTCGACGCGGACGGGGACCTGGCCGTAGCCGCGCCACATGTCCCCCTCGTAATCCCAGCCTGCAGCCGAGTCGATGATGAGCGCCTTGGCGACCTCGCGCGTGAGCCCCATGACCTGCATGAGGTAGGCCATCTTGCGGGAGATCCAGGGCGCCGCGAAGGACGTCCCTGTAAAGAGGTACCGGCCTGTTCCCGTGCAGACGGGCATCCCCCTGTCCGAGTCGCCCCCCGCCGCGCAGACGTCAGGCTTCTTGAAGAAGTCGAGCACGGGCCCCCGACGAGAGTAGCTTGCCGTCTCGCCGGCGAAGGTCGTGGCGTTCACCACGAGCGAGTTGATGGAGTCGGCAGGGGCCCCGATCTTCACCTGCCTGAGCGCGGTCTGGTTGGTCCCGCAGACCACGAACACGATGTCGTCGAACCTGGCCTGGAGCTCGTCGAGGATGGCTGCCTCGGGCGACATGAAGTTGCGGGCGATCTCCCTTATGGAGCCCTGCGAGATGTTCCAAACCTTGATGTCGCGGTTCTGCTCCACGATCTCCTTCACGTTGCGCATGAAGGCGAAGGAGCTCGACCTCTTGCCCGTGGCGACGCCGAAGTGGCGCACGCGGAACCTGCCGCACCCGTCGTCCAGCTCCGGGACGATGCTCGGACCATCGACGATCAGCGAGGCGACCGCCGTGCCGTGCCTCTTGTCGCTCTCGTCGAACTCTATCTCCGGGAGCGTGAGGTCGTACGCCTCAACCCACCTCTTGAAGTAGACCCTATCGTCGAAGGGTGTGTCGAGTACGCCGATGACAGGCTCGCTCCCCGGTGCGGGGATGCTCGCGATCCCCTCCGTCTCCACCCCAAAGTCATCGGGGGTCAGGGTCGATATGTCTGAGACCGCCATGGAGACGAGGAAGGGGTACCGCGCGACGAGCCCGGCGTACTCTTCCGGGTCGAGCCTCACCGCGTTGCCGAGCACGCGGTCGGGGGGCAGCACGAATCCGAGGTCGGCCAGGAACGAGCGCACGTCCTTATAGCCCGTGTCGTAGACGCTCACGATGGCCCAGCCGTCAATCGCTCCCGGCGCGGAGCTGATGTAGAACCTCATCGCGTAATGCGCGTCACGGATCGCCTGGGCGAAGGCGCTCTTGGTGAGGTCGCTCTTCTCCCTGAGACCTCCCGCGTTAACTCGCTTGAGGTCGGCATCGTCTATCGCCCCGCCGTACCGCCTGTCCACTATGGACGCGCACGTGTCCAGCAGGGCAATTGACTCGTCGATGATCACCATGGGGACGCAATGGGTTATCTCGTGGTGAGTCTTGTCTCCCTCGCCTTCGAAGCGGGCACCGACGATGGAGTCGCTCGCCTTGCTGCTCGTGCCTCCGAGGATGCGCCGGATGCGGTTGCTCTTCGCCACCACGGTGCGGTACACCACGGTTACGAGTGGATCGAACGGGACGTCGTTCTCGGTCCAATACCTCTTAATCCCTCGCAGGTTGTCCGCCAGTTCGCGCAGGTGCTCGGCGGTGACGTGCTGGCCCCTGGGCAGCTCGGGCGCGCCGGGGGCGTTGGCCTTTCCATACTGGAACTGTCCCTTGAGCTGGAGAAGATCATTCATCGCCGGCCTCCTTCAGCTCGCGGGAGATCGTGCTCCTGGGAACACCCGAGAGCGTCTCCATCTCGCGGACCGTGAAGCCCTGCGCCTTGAGCTTAGGGAGGTCAGTGACGGAAGAGCCGGGGCATGCCTGCGCGTAGAGGCGGCGCAGGTAGTCGTGCGGGTCGTCTGGCTTGCTGAACGCGAGTGCCGACCTCAGCATGTTCTCGAGCTCGCCGGGGTACGGGATCTCCTTCATCTGCGACATGATCTTCCTGAAGAGCCGCATGTCCCGGCTCGCACCCTTGAAGCGCTGAAACAGGCCGCTCAGCAGCACCTCTGCTATGTCGAGCAGGTCCTCCCTGCTGTAGCGCCCGAAGTCGATGACCGCGTCGAAGCGCCTCACGAGCGCCTTGTCGAGCGACTTGAAGAGGTTCGTCGTGGCGATGAGCACGACCTGGTCGTTCATGTGGTCGAGCTCGCGCAGGAGCGCCGAGGTGGCCCGCCCCATCTCCCTCACGTCGTGCTGGTTCACGCGGTCGAGGGCGAGCGCGTCTATCTCGTCGAACAGGACGATGGCCTTGTCCGGACGACGCAGGGAGTTTATCTCCTGGAAGAGCCTCCCTATGTTCTTGGCCGTCTGCCCGAGCTTGCTGTCGATGACCGCGTTGAAGTCCACGCGGTAGAGGTCGCGCGCGACGATCCTGGCTATCTGGCGGGACGTCTCCGTCTTGCCCGTGCCCGGGGGCCCCTGGAAGAGGAACTTGTTCACGCCCGCGTTGTGCGCGATGGCGTTGCATATGCCGGTCACGTCGTCGGAGATCGCCTGGGGCAGGGGGAGCGGGGCCGAGGACGGCTCCACCTTCTCGAAGAAGTCGCCGCCCTCCTCCACGGCCTGCGGCACGAAGGCGTTGGCGTCGGAGATGAGGGCCATCACGTACTCGGCGAGCTGCGTGTCCCCGTGGGCATCGAAGTCGCGGGCGATCTCTGCTGCCTCGTTGCGGAACGCAGACTCGTTTCTGTCCTCGTGGTACCTGATAAGGTTGATGACGTTGCTCTTCTTCATGGCTGTCCCCATCCTAAACTTTCCTATGGACAGTATAGGACACTTACACGGCCTTTGGGACAATGATTGCATTTTACACGCGTTGATGATAGTGTCTAGCTCGTCGCAGAGCACCTTCCCAGAGTGATTGGAGGTAGACGTACAGGCTGGCTGCCGCGCGATGTCGAACTTTCCACTAGAGCGATGAAAGGAGGCGCAGTATGGCTACCGTGAAGGTACGCATCCCGAAGTTCCGGGTAACCAAGAGCGGCCGGGTCGTGAAGACTGGCACCGTCACGAAGAACGTTCACGTGCGCGTAAAGAAGAGGTAGGACCCCGAACAGCAATTCGAGGTCCTCTCGATGCGATGCGGAGGCGGGTTTTGGACGGCTTGCCTCCGCTTCGTGCAGCTAGCTACATTAGCGCAGTCGGCGGTACACGACAATCCCTCTCGCATCAACATGAGGCAGGCAACCTAAGCCACCTTTTTAGTAAGGAGGTCCATTTGAATGGGCTTAATCTAGAACAGGAAACCGCCCTCACGATCGCATGGATGAGACAAGATAGCGTTGCCGAGGACTTCTCACACCTCGGCATCACCCGTGCCTTCGTTGCCCTGAAGAACATGGGCATGATCCGACTCACCACGGATATGAACTATCAGCTTGCATTATTCCAAGGCATGCTCCCCCTTGGGGCGGCGCACTACGATCAGGCGCGCAGCGAACGGAGGCGGTTCCAGGCAGTTCGCGACGATGCTGACGAGCTCATGATGGTTCTCGCTGCCCAGGATAAGCGCAAGCATGATTCCGGGGAAAGCTCTTTCGTGCAAACCGATTGTGCGAATGCCGATGTCTATCGCGAGCTGTCCCGAGCGGGCCTCATAGATGTCAGGTGGGCGGATGACGCCCCATATTTGGTTCAGGTCACAAACAAGGGCAGGAGCTACGCGGAAGGGTGGTTTCAGGACCAGATGGATTCAAGCTCAGTGCAGATAAACGTATCCCCGACATTCCACAACGACGGCTCGGTTCATGCCGATTCGTCTTCAAGCTCCACCGCCACGACCAGTATCCACGATGTGACTCTTGGAGCAACCATTGGCTCAATCATCGACCTGAACATCAGCGACGCAGAGAAGCAGGTGGCACAAGACGCAGTCAAGGATCTTGATGCGGCTGCCAAATCAAAGGATGAGACCTCGTTCGCCGAAAAGCTTGAGAAGGTAGCCAGCATTGCGAAGAGCTCTTCAACCCTGGCTCCCATCCTTTTGTCGTTCGCCAAGACTGCCCTGGGCATGCTTCTATGACGCGACGAATTATTACGAGTCGCTGGGTTCAGTATCGAGCCTGAAGCGAAGCGACAAAGAGATGGACAAGCTAATTTCATCGATCCGCGAGGCGGTGGACAAAGACTGCATCATCCCGGCACTCTTCACGGCGCTGACCGTACCCGATGCCATGGGGCAGTGCCTTTACCCTGAGCTGAAGCACAAGAATGGCGGTAGAGACATCGGTGCACAGTATGCCGCCTGGTTCGACGAGTGGGTCAAGGGCGACTTCTTCTTCCCCGCATCTTCCATGGTCGGAGGGCAGGAAGTTCATGTCCTGAACGGAAAGATGTGCTACGACCTGAGATGCTCGCTGCTCCATTCCGGAGACTACGACGTGCCCGTGCCCACCGATGACAAGCCCGAAGAGGATGGCGGATTCACACTCTCGTACCACTTCGAGTTGCGCATGCACGCCTGCAACGGGCTCGTTGCGACTTGGGTCACCCCGTCACCCGAAGATCAAGCCCCAACAAGAGACGTTGATTTCATCGTGGACGCCGGGTCGCTCGCCCTGGCGATATGCGACGGGGCCGAACGTTGCCTTAATGAAACGAGGTTCACGTCCAAGGAGCCTTACCCGGAACTGTCCATCGTTGACCTGAAGGAGTGGAAGGAGAAGATCAGTCCCAGATGAGTGCCCAACCTCATAAATGAGACTCCACGTTGTGACGCTCGTGGAAGATGCCCGTATCGACAGGATGCGGGCATCTTCGTGTCTACGGGATGCCCGCCCGACTAGGAAGGTGGTCACGATGGAAGGTGACGCGAATGGCACGGCGGCGGAGGTCACGGAACTCGCAGGGGTCGCGAGCCAGCAGGCGCACGGCGACGAGGCCGGGACGCAGGCAGCAGGCGCGGACGCCCAGGAGGCGGCGGGGTGCCAGGTAGACGCATCCGGCGGCACGGACTACGAGAAGCAGCTCGCTGCCAAGGACGCGAAGATCGCGGAACTGGCGGCCCAGGTGGCCGAGGCGGCCAAGAGCACCAAGGCTGCCGAGGACCTGAGCGCGCAGATAGCCCAGCTCAAGCAGCAGATGGCGGACGAGCGCGTCGAGTTCGCGCTCCGCTCTGCCGGTGCCCGCTCGGTCAAGGCGGCCCGTGCCCTCCTGGAGGAGCATGACGGGGACGTGGCCGCACTCAAGGAGGCCGAGCCGTGGCTGTTCGGGGCGAACTTGCAGAACGACTTGCAGGCACACAAGACCTCCACAACCGGCGCGACCGGGCTGGAGCCCGCTGGCGTGGCCGGGGGCGGGGACGGGCGCGACCTCAAGAGGTGGGAGCGCATCGCGGGGCTTTCGCAGAAGAAGGAGAACTAGCAGATGGCCAATTCCATTGCGGCGATAAAGAACTACACGACGATCCTGGATAGGGTGTACCAGCGGGAGGCGTGCTCGACGTGCCTGAACTCGCCCGCGCGGATGGCGCGGGCCGGGCGCAACGCCAAGGAGATCATGATCCCCAAGATCAGCGTGACCGGCCTGGGCGACTACACGAGGAACGTTGGCTACAAGACCGGGGCGATCGACTTCAGCTACGAGACGAAGACGTTCGCCTACGACCGCGGGATCAAGCTGGTCGCGGACGTCATGGACGTCGAGGAGGCGGGCGTCCTGGACTGCTTCGTTGCCGCAGGCGCGGAGCTGCAGCGGACGCAGGTGGCGCCGGAGGCGGACGCCTACACGTTCGCGGAGATCGCGGGACATACGGGCGTGACGGTGACCGAGGCCGACTTCTCCACTGCCGAGGCGGTGGACGTGCTGAAGGCGCTCAGGTCCGTGACGAACGCCATGGACGAGGCGCAGGTCACCCCTGGGAGCCGCTACCTCTTCATCACGCCGACGCTCAAGGGCGTGCTGGACGACTACAGCCTTGCCAACCCGAACATGAGCAACCGGGTCCTCACCCGCTTCGCCCGCGTGGTGGAGGTGCCGCAGGTGCGCTTCTACACCAAGATCACGCTGAACTCTGGCGACTCCGACCAGTTCGGGTATGCCAAGGCGAGCGGCGGCAAGGCCATCAACTTCATGGTCGTGGACAAGGCGGCCGTGATCAAGTTCGACAAGCACGTCGCCAGCCGCGTGTTCTCGCCTGACGAGCTGGAGAACCTGGACTCCTACATGATGAAATACCGCAAGTACGGGATCGTGGAGCTCTTCGACAACAAGCTGGCGGGCGTGGCCGTTTCCGCGGCCCCGGCGGCGTAGCGCCATGGCTGCGGCTGATGACGAGCTGGCGACCGTGACGGTGAACGGCCCCTCCTACCCGTTCTATAGGGACCGATACGGCGGGACGCTGAGCGCGGAGGCCTACGCGGAGGCCCTGCCTGCGGCCCTGCGCTGCGTGCGCGAGCTCTGCGGCGGGCTGTCGTCAGCCTGGATAATCGAGGTCGAGGACATCCTGCGCTGGGGCTGCGCCGTCTGCGCCTCCGCCGACGCCTTCGCGGAGTTCGGCGAGGGGCGGGTCGGAGGCTACGCGATCGGCGACTTCAAGGTGACCAACTACATGGAGAAGGGCACGACCGGGCTGGAGGTGGCACGGGCTGCGGCCTTGTCAGAGCTTGCGGGCACGGGCATGGCATTCTCGGGGGCGGGACGGTGATGGGCATGGCCAGGTACATGAGGCCGATACCAACCCGTCTCCTTCCCGACAGCATGCTGGTCTACGTGACCGACGGGGCCGGGGGCTACGAGCCGCCTCGGCTGGTACGCCACGTGCGGCTGGAGCTGGTCGATGCGGTGATCGACGACCCGGCGCACGCGAGCGCGGCCTCGGCCAGGCTCTTCGTTGATGCCGTGAACTCCAAGGGAGCCTTCGAGATCCCGGCGGGGTCCAAGGTGCTGGTGAACGACCTGCCCCGCATGTGGGTGAGGTCTTGCAAGCGCTGCTGCGTGGTGCGGGGGCAGGTCCACCACTGGGAGCTGGAGCTGGGGTGAGCGCGCCGCAGGCGACCTCGCATGTGCATGCGGTCGTCGCGGCGCGGGAGCGGATTCCCGCGAAGGCGGGGGCATGGGGGCCTGCGGCCCCCATCATTGCCTGCCCTTCGGGCGACTGGCAGACAAGGTGGGCCCCGGGAGCACCGGGGGACGCGCGGGAGGGGTGGCGGCCGTTGCCCCTTCCTTGCCTTCCTCTATCCCGTGAGGGCCGCAACCACGTGACGGATGTGCCCCCGCCGGGAGACTTTCAACGGCTTACTTGAAAGGTGGTGACTCATGAGCGACGAGGCTTCGGGCGAGGCGATTGTGGTCGTCTCGGCGCTGAGGGCGCTGGGCTACTCCAACACCTACGGGATTTCGGTTGCACCCTGGCTGTGCGAGGAGCCGGTCGTGGTATCGCCTGGGGAGTTCGAGCGGGAGTCTCTTCAGGTGGATGGGTATGTGCGTGGGGTTCGCACGCTTACTGTGCACGTCTGCATGGACTCCCCGCAGGATGCCGAGGTTACGGCCCGTTCGGTCGCCAAGGACCTCGCTGGCATCGACTGGCTTGCGGCGACGCATGCTCCGCTTCGGGTGCTGGCTGGTGACGTGGGGCAGCCCGTCTATTCGGGGCGTGACTCCTCTGGGCGTTGGATATGGGATGTTCCCCTTTCCTTGACGGTGGTGGTTGAGAATGGCTGACAAGAAGGCTGAGAAAGCCGATGCAAAGCGGCTCTCGTATTCCCAGTGGGTACGACAGCGAGCCGCTAAGGATGCTGTGCAGGCATCCAGCAGTTCTGCTGAGACCGACCGGCTGGGACGCGAGCAGCAGCGCAGAGCGACGGCCTACGCACGGGCACGGGGGCAGCTGTGAGCTCGTTCTCCTACAACGGGCATGACTTCTCGGCGTACCTGACCGTCGAGTTGATCGAGCCGGTGGGGCACGTGGTTGAGGTAACGACCGCCGAGGTTCCTGGAAGGCCGGGCAGCGTGTTGCTCTCTGGCGAGGTGGAGCCTCTTACACTGCGGCTTCGCGTCTTCATGGACAACCATGCCTTCACGACGGCCGAGCTTGCCGATGTTCACAGGCTCTTGCGGGGTTGGCTGCTGGCGACCGATGGCGGCGTGCTGGTGGTGCCTGGGGAGCCCCTGCTTGAATGGCACGATGCCTTGTGCACGGGGGTGTCGGACTGGTCGGACCTGTTCGCGAGCGGGTCTGCCGTGGTGACGTTCACCTGCTTTGACCCCATCGCTTACGGGAACGGGGTCAGCTCCACAGAGGATGCCTTCGAGGTCGGCGGGACGTGGGCGACCTGGCCGGTCATCACGATCACGGCTGATGCTGGATCCTCCGTATCCGTGGCCGAGGGCCGATTGGGCGTGACCGTGGAGGGCACCTTCTCGGCGGGCGATCTTATCGTTATCGACTGCCTGGCACAGACCGTGACCCTGAACGGGGCGGACGCTACCGACAAGGTGATACTCGGGTCGGACTTCTTCTCGCTGGTTCCTGGTACTCATTCGCTCATGTTCTCTGGCTGCTCTTCGCACACGGTCTCCTGGGTTGAGAGGTGGGCGTGATGGCGGTTCCGGCTCTCTATCTCTTCGACCGGTGGGACGAGCGGCTGGGGGTGCTGCCTACCTTGGGCTCCATGACTCATACCGAGGAGCTGGGCGGCGAGGACACCTTGGAGTTCGACTGCCTTGTGGTGCCCGAGAAGGGCGACCGGCTGGTGTGGCGCGACCCCGACACCGCGGTTTGGCGGGAGCACGAGGTGGTGCGTACCGACGAGGAGACCGCCGGGGTGGCGCACGTCTATGCCGAGTCTTCCCTCTGCGAGCTGCTGCGCGACTTCGTGGAGGAGGAGCAGCTGGTGGCCAAGACCGCCTCGCAGGCCATGGGCGCCGTGCTCTCGCATACGCGATGGTCGCTGGGTTGCGTGACCTGCGACGACGCGACCAAGCGCGGGGCGCTGCTGTACCACTCGAACGCCTTGGCGGCGCTGCGGCGGGTCGAATCCGTCTGGGGCGGGGAGCTTGAGTGCTCCTACGAGGTCGAGGGCGGGCGGATCTCCAAAAGAATTGTTTCGCTGTTGGACAGGCGTGGCTCGTGGAAAGGCGCTCGCTTCTCTTACGGACATAACCTTGTCGGTTGCACCCGGACGGTGCTGGAGGACGAGGTGTTCACAGCCCTGTACGGCTGGGGAAAGGGCCTGCCCATCGAGGATGACGAGGGGAACGCGACCGGGGGCTATACGCGGCGTCTGAGCTTTGCCGATGTGAACGGCGGGGTCAAGTGGGTCGGGGACGAGGACGCGCGGGCGCTCTGGGGGCGGTGGGACGTCTCTAGGGGCGAGCGGGTGCACAGCTTCGGGCAGGTGGTCTTCTCCGACTGTGAGGACGCCACCGAGCTGCTGGCCCTCACCAAGGCAGCACTGGCCGAGGCTTGCGTGCCCAAGGTGTCATACGAGTGCGACGTGGCCGTGATCGACGGCGGGGTGCCGGTCGGGCTTGGGGACGACGTGGCCGTCATCGACACCTCGCGAGCCCCCGAGTGGCGGCTGACGGCCCGGTGCGTCAAGCGGGTGCGGACCTTCGGGGCGGGCAGGCCCCAGTGCCACGTAACCCTGGGAAGCGTGGAGAAGGCGACCTGGACGGCATCGGCTGAGATCGTTCAGCGGGTGGCCACGGTGGAGGAGACGGCCTCGGCGGCGAGCGACACGGTGGCTTCCTTTGAGGACCTGAGCGGGAAGGCGTATTGATGGCAGACACAGCGGAAATCTTGGATACCGACGGGCTGGCGGAGGTTACCTGGGACGCGGCGGACTCGCAGATCGCGGCATCTCTCACGGCATCGCCCCAGGACGCAAAGGGGCGTGGGATGGCATTGACCATCACGCGGGACGGGTCCGCCTTGGACCTGTCGGGAGACGACTACCACCTCTACCTCGTGTGGCGGCACCGGCAGGCGCACACGCGGGGCTGCGAGGCGTTCGAGGCGGTGGACGCGGCCGCCGGAAAGTTCCGGGTGTTCTGGCCTGCGGCCATGGCGGCAGACGAGGGGTCGGCGGAGTGCGAGGCCCTGCTGTCGTGGGGCGAGCGGTCGATAGCCTCGCCTGCCTTCGACGTGGAGGTGGGGACCTCGCTCGTCGGAACCTTGTCTATCAGGGACGGGTTCACGCTGTTCGTGGAGGCGATCAAGGCCTACGAGTCCGCCACCGACGACGCGCTGGCCGTGGCCGCCGAACTCAAGGCGGCAAAGGACGCGGGCGAGTTCGACGGCAAGGACGGGGCAACGGGCCCCCAGGGAGAGAAGGGCGAGACCGGGGAACAGGGGCCTGCCGGGGCCGACGGGAAAGACGGCGCGGATGGCGTCTCCTGCACGCACTCGTGGGACGGGACCGTGCTCACGGTCACTTCGGCGTCTGGGACTTCCTCGGCCGACCTGGTTGGTCCGCAGGGGCCCAAGGGAGACGCCGGGGCCACCGGCGCGACCGGGGCCAAGGGCGATGCGTTCACGTTCGAGGACTTCACGGCCGAGCAGCTCGCCTCGCTCAAAGGCGAGAAGGGCGACAAGGGCGATACCGGCAAGACGGGAGCGACTGGGGCCACGCCTGACCTCTCGGCCTACGCGACCAAGGAATGGGTGACGACGCAGTTCCCTGACTTGAGCGGGGTGTCTTACTGACATGCGAGTAGATTTCTCCACGCGCTCGCTTCGCTCGCTTGGTCGAAATGACGGAGGGTTGCAATGGGTGTTGGATTGATTAGCGAGTCGGTGTTCGGGGACATCGCGAACGCGATACGCGAGCAGAACGGGACGGCGACCACCTACAAGCCTTCGGAGATGGCGGCGGCTGTCACGGCGCTGGATGGCACCAACGAAGGAAACGCCACTACGGCGGCCCTGGGGACCTCGACCGGGGTCATCGGCGAAGCGATGTTTACCGAAATCGCGAACGCCATTCGCGGGCAGAACGGGCTGACTACGAAGTACAAGCCCTCAGAGATGGCGCAGACGATACGGGACCTTGTGTGGGACACCGGGTTGAAGCCGAGGGCCCTTCTCCTCTCGGACGGGACGCTCGAGTTCAATTACCTGGACGGGCGGCAGGTGAAGAGCGGGTCGGCCACGGTCAAGGAGGCCTGGGAGGTCTCGACCGACGGCTACGCAGGCGCCTCGGACCGGCCCTGGCACTCGGTCAGGGGCGACGTCACGCGGGTGTGGATCGACGAGAGCTTCGCCACGGTCGTGAAGGAGCTGGGCCTCACCAACTTCGACTACTTCTTCAACAGCATGTCAGCGATGACCGAGGTGGTGGGCTTCCAGTACCTCTCGGGGATGACCACCGCCAAGCAGTGCTTCGTGTCCTGCACCTACCTGGAGTCGGTCTACGCGACCTCCTTCGACGCCTCGGCGCTCGCCTCCGGCTTCCAGATGTTCTACGGCTGCCAGAGGCTCGTGGGCGGCACGGACGGGACCGTGGCGGGGAACTCCTCCGCCTACTCGATCTGCAAGCTGGGCGAGGGCGGGGTGCTGACGGACCCCGGGAACGACCCGCGCCAGTGGTTCTGGGGGACGGTCTACACCGACGGGTACCTGGAGATCTCGGCCTCCGAGGACGTGGAGTGGTCGCGCAGGGTCGCCGGTCGCGGCCGGGCCTGCGCCCAGGCCAAATACCAGCTGGCCTCGGGGCTTCCCTGGTCGGACTCCAAGAGCCGGTTCACCAAGGTGAGGGTCCTCTCCGACATGGCCGCGGCGGGCTTCACGGAGCTCAACCTGAACTACTGGTTCTACGCCTACACGGGGATCACGTCCTTCGAGGGGCTGGGGAACCTGGCGCCGGTGTCGCAGATACGGCACGCGTTCTCCTCGTGCACGTCCGTGACGGAGCTGAATCTGACGGGGCTTGACCCGTCGTCTCTCACGGACCTCTTCTATGCCTTCGCGGGGTGCTCGGGGCTCACGACGATCTACGTGGATGCGGATTGGACCTTGCCGTCGGGATGCACGGGGAACCAGTGCTTCTACAACTGCAAGAGCCTCGTGGGCGGTAACGGGACGGCATGGTCGAGCGGCAAGACCGGGGTAGCGTACTGCGTGATCGACAAGGACGGGCAGGCGGGCTATCTTACCGCGAAGTCGTAGGGTTGCGACAGCCCGGCTAGTTTGTGACCCCCTGAGACGATGTGCCCCGCAAAGGGACGTCGTCGAGGGGGGTCTTTCCGTATGGAGTCGATTCTGGTGGCTTTGATTGGTGGGGCCGTCACGCTCGCGGGCGTGGTGGCGTCGAACTCCCGCAGCCGCGCGGTGATGGAGCAGAAGATCGACGAGCTCACGCGGCGCGTGGACAAACACAACTGTCTGATCGAGCGCACCTACCTGCTGGAGCGGGACACCGCGATCCTCCGCAACGACGTCGATGACCTCGAGAGAAAGGCGGGCGTGAAATGACGGACTTCTTGACTGGCAACGAGTGGTGGTGGCGTCTGGCACGCACGGTCGTCCAGGGAGTGCTGGGCGTCCTGGTGGCGAACCTGGACCTGCTGGTGGGCACCTTGGCGCTGGCCCCGGAGTGGCGTGCCTTGGTCGTTGCCCTTGTGATGGCGGTGCTGTCGCCCGTGATGGCCGAGATTGGCAAGCATGTAGCCTCGACTGGCGAGATCGAGGAGGGCGGTTCTGATGAGTGACGAACTTGAGCGCACGGACGGCTTGGACGCAGACGGGAGGGGGCCCGATGACGAGGAGTAGCCTCTGCACCTACACGCACATCACGAGGAACCACGGCTCCGGGCGTGCTGGCTGCAAGGTGTGCAAGATCACGCCGCACTACATGGCCGCGCGGTGGTCGGGGAAGCAGTGCGCGGACTACTTCGCTAGCACGAACCGCCAGGCCTCCTCGAACTACTGCATCGGCATCGACGGGGACGTGGCCATGTCAGTTGACGAGGCCGACCGCGCGTGGACTAGCTCGTCTGCTTGGAACGACAACCGGGCCATCACCATCGAGTGCGAGAACCTGGACAACAGCACGGGCGAGATGAGCCAGAAGACCTGGGATTCTCTCGTAGCGCTGTGCGTGGACATCTGCAAGCGGTACGGGTTCAGGCTCAACTACACGGGCGACCGCAACGGGAGCCTGACCGAGCACCGCATGTTCGCCTCAACCGCCTGCCCGGGCGCGTGGCTGCACTCCCGCATGGGCAAGCTGGCTTCCGAGGTCAACGCGCGGCTGGACGGCACCGAGGGAGGCAGCCAAGGCGCTGGAAAACTACGGAGCGTAACAATTCCCACGACAATGCTACGGAGAGTAGCAAGACTGGGCCCTTCCTCGTGAAGGTCAAATGCGACGCGCTCAACATCCGCAAGGGACCGGGGACGGCCTACGCCGTCGTCGGCTGCATCCGCGACCGTGGGACCTACACGATCGTTGAGACCTCGGACAACTGGGGGGCGTCTCAAGTCGGGCGCCGGATGGATCTGCCTGGACTACACCTCGCGAAAGGGTTCGGCCAAGGCTTCCGCTACCAAGACGGTGGACATCGACGCGCTTGCCCGCGCGGTCATCCGGGGCGACTACGGAAACGGGGCCGAGCGCAAGCGCCGCCTCGGCTCCAACTACGCGGCGGTGCAGAGGCGCGTGAACGAGATGCTGAAGTAAGTATGGAGCCTGTCATGATCCAGAATCTTCCTGAGGACGCTGGCATCGTGGCGCGGCTGGCCGACGAGCTCTCATGGGCCCTGGCGGACGCGCTCGCAGTGCTGCTGTGCGCCCTCCTGTGTCCGCTTATCCTTCTGCTTTGGTTTTCTCGTCGATACGGATGACGGCAGCGGGGCGCGCAGCGCCCCGCTGCCTGCCCTTCGCAGGTGCGTGGGCGGTGCACGGGTTTTCAATGCCGCGCGTCCTGTGCGCGGTGTTGGAAACCCCTCGGCCCTGCCCCAGGTGCGTGAACCCAGACCTCGCGGGAGTTTTTAATGGCGCGGCGCGGCGGAGGCTCCTGCCTCCAAGCCGCAGCCGCGCCGCGCTGTTGGAAACTTTACGGTGGCCTTGATTGTTCAATGCAAGAGCGCCACAGCCTCTTTGGGCCATGGCGCTCATTTCTCACCTCGTGAGATTTTCCAACGACTTCCTCTGACCTGCCCTGCTACAAATGGTCCCAATTCAGTCGCTTACAAACGTTGTCTCTTGTTGTGTTCGCCCTCTCAAAACAACCACTCTTACCTGCTGAAACGCGATTTTTTGAGACCTTGTGTTGCAAGCCGTTTCGCCCCGCTGGTTATTCCCACTCAATAGTCGCCGGTGGCTTAGGCGTAACGTCGTACACCACACGGTTCACGCCGTCGACCTCGTCCACAATGCGGCTCGAGATGCGGCCAATCACGTCGTAGGGCAGCTTCGCCCAGTCCGCAGTCATGGCATCGCTGGACTCAACTGCGCGCACAATCACTGGCCTGGCATACGTGCGCTCGTCTCCCATCACGCCAACGCTCCTAATATCCGGCAGCACGGCAAAATACTGCCAGCAGGCGTGCTCAGAGTTGCAGTTGCCAGTCTCCTCAAAGAGTCGCTGGTTGTACGCATCCAGCTCCTCTCGCACGATTGCGTCGGCATCCTTGAGAATGGCGAGCTTTTCGGGCGTCACCTCGCCAATGATGCGGATGGCAAGGCCGGGGCCAGGGAATGGCTGGCGCCATACCATCTTTGCGGGCAGGCCGAGCGCGATGCCCAGCTCACGGACCTCATCCTTAAAGAAGTGATCAAGCGGCTCGATAAGGTCAAAGTGCACACCATCGGGGAACGGTATCAGGTTGTGATGGCTCTTAATCGTGGCTGCCTTGCCGCCGGTCTTACGCGCACCAGACTCAATGATGTCCGGGTAGATGGTGCCCTGCGCGAGCATCTCCACATCACCAATCTTCTGGGCCTCATCAAAGAAGACCTTCCAGAACTCGGTGCCAATGAGACGGCGCTTCCTCTCGGGGTCGGTCACGCCAGCAAGCATCTTGGCGTAGCGCTCCTCGGCATGCACGTGCACAAGCGGCATGTGGAACTGCTCGCGGAAAACCTCCTCGACCATCTCGGGCTCGCCCTTGCGCAACATCCCATGATTGACAAAAACGCAGGTAAGCTGATTACCAATAGCACGGTACACAAGCGCGGCCACCACGGACGAGTCCACACCACCAGAGAGGGCGAGAATGACCTTGCGCGAACCCACCTGCTCGCGAATCTCCTCGACCTTCTGGTCGATGATGCCCTCCATAGTCCAGTTCTTCTCGAGGTAACACGCGCCAAAGAGGAAGTTCTCGAGCATGCGCGTACCGTGCTCGGTGTGGCGTACCTCAGGGTGGAACTGCGTGGCAAAGAGACGGCGGCGCGGGCACTCCATGACGGCAACGGGACAGGTGTCAGTGCGCCCGGTAACCATGAAATCCTCGGGAGCACGACTTACGGAATCGCGGTGGCTCATCCACACCGTTTGCCTGCCCTCAGGTGTGCCGTCGAGAAGGGCCGAGGAGCCGAGGCGCACCAGCGCTGCCGGACCGTACTCGCCCTTGTCGGTGTGAGCAACCTCGCCTCCGAGCTTGACGGCCATGATCTGCTCGCCGTAGCAGAAGCCCAGAATGGGAATGCCCAGCTCAAAGACACGCGCGTCCATGTCAGGCGCATCCTCGGCGTAAACCGAGGCAGGGCCGCCAGAGAGGATGATGGCGGAGGGCTTCATTGCCGCAAGTTCGTCCGCAGAGATGTCGCAGGGCACAATCTCCGAGTAGACGTGCAGGTCACGAACCCTGCGAGCAATGAGCTGCCCATACTGGGCACCAAAGTCGAAGACCGCCACAAACTGCTTGGGCCTTGCCTCGGACATGCGCGTCTCCCATCTCCGGCTGCAGCCGGACAAGATTCATATTCGTTCTAGAGGATACTACCGTTTACCACCCCAAAAGTCCCCCAAGGAATGAGGACGCTGCATGTCCTTCGACGTTATTCCTCGCCCTTCATGGAGCGTTCACGCACGTCACGTATGATGTCCCAGTTGTAGTGATGTCCCAAACGGCACTAGTATCATGCCAGAAACGCACGATGTCCGCCAAGACACGGTTAGGGGGGCCCTTGGCCGAGAGAAGAAGGCACCACCGGAGCATGTCATCCGAGGAGCAGGACCGTCTCTCCTCAGAGCGCTACGGCACGGACAGCGACCACAGCTCCTCCCACTCCAACGCGCGCCAGCTCCACAGCACGCCGCTAGTGCAGGGCCGTCATGCCGAAGCAAGCTCCCGCTCCCGTGCCAGCCACAACTCGAACGGCACCCACGCGAGCCACATGCGCGGAGGCGGTTCGGACGAGATGGACCACGCCGCGTCCCGCGCGGATGGCGTTGGCTACTATGTCTCCAAGCGCAAGCAGGCAAAGAAGGGCCACCGAGTGCTCAAGGCAGTCGCCATCTCCTTGATTGCCGTCTTAGCCGTGGCGGGCACGGCGCTTGCCTGGTACATCAGCAACATCAACAGCAAGCTATCCGCAGGCATCGACTCGAGCCTCATCAGCCAGCTTGTCGCGCCGACAAAGACCGACGACCCCTTCTATATGCTGCTCCTTGGCGTTGACCAGGATGACGAGCGTACAGAGGAGTGGGGCTCTGACCAGTCTAACTACCGCACCGACTCGATCATCCTTGCACGCGTTGACCCTCCCAACAAGAAGATCACGCTCATCTCGATACCCCGCGACACCATGGTCGACATGGGCGAACACGGGACGCAAAAGATCAACGCCGCATACTCGTTTGGCGGTGCGTCCTACATGGTCCAGGTGGTCTCCGAGTTTGCGGGCGTGAACATCTCCCACTATGCAGAGCTTAACTTCGAGGAGTTCACTTCTGTCGTGGACACCCTTGGCGGCATAGAGGTCACCCTTCCCGTCGCTGCCTCTGACATGGAATATGCGGGCATAGACCTGCCTGCCGGCACCCAGACCCTTAATGGCGAGGAGGCCCTTGGCCTCTGCCGCAGCCGTCATGCTTACGACGCCTACGGTGGTGGCGACTACTACCGCTCCGCCAACCAGCGCATGGTCATCGCGGCCATTATCCGCAAGGTGCTCGAGAGCGACCCGACCCAGTGGCCCAACCTTATCAACGAGCTGGCAAGCAGTGTCACCACGGACCTCTCCGCCACAGACATTCTGTCCCTTGCCAACCAGTTCAAGGACCTCGACACCGACAATGACATCTATTCCGGCTCTGTACCTACGACCTCGCAGTACATCAACAACCTTTGGTACGAGGTCGTCGATGCGGACGCATGGAAGACGATGATGCAGCGCGTCAATGCGGGCGAGGCTCCGTACTCGGACTCCTCGCAGGACTTCACTGCCGGCGTTGCGGGCTCCGTGGGTTCGGGGGCGGATAGCCCTGACTCGTCATCATCCACCACGAGCTCTGAGCCCGTATACACTGGCAGTGTGCTGGTACTCAACGGCACGGCCACCCGGGGCATCGCCTCGAACGCTTCGGATGTCCTGGCCAACGCTGGATTCTCCTCGATTGCGGGCAATGCCGACTCGAGCACCCACACGACCACGACGATTGTGTACAGCAGCTCGAAGAGTTCTACCGCATACGAAGAGGCCCTTGGTGTGGCCAATACGCTGGGACTTTCTGTCACGCCAATGGAGAACCCCGGTACGTACTCTGACAACTACGACGTAGTGGTTGTGCTGGGAACTGACTACAAGGGGAAGTAGGTGCGGTGCCGCGGGCCGCACAACGAGGTTCGCGACACCATCTTTCTCGCAGTTCACCCCTTTCCGTAATCGCATTGAATGGCGCAATCTTGTGCGCCAGAACTCGTTGCTGAGGAAGAAACGGTGCCCCGAACAGAGCTCTGGGGGCACCGTAAGGCTCGCGTAGGGGTTAACTCTGCTCTCTACCAGACGTTATACTGACATTTGAACAGGGTTATCTTCATCTCTCTTCCCCCCCCTTTAGGTTGCAAAAGAAAGGTGAGTTGAATTTCAAATAGCAACAACCGTTGCGTTCTGTCCTGCAGCCAAACTGAGGCAGGACATGGCAACGGCCGGCGGGGACGATGCCCCCGCCGGCCCTCTCTCCCGGTATCATCTGCGCTGTGCCACCGGATCCTGCGGGAAAGGAGCCGGCAATGCGAGAGAGATGCGGAAGAAAGCACATGGGCAAGGATAGCAGGATAGCCATCGAGGAGGGCATCGCGAGAGGGGCTTCCGCGAGGAGGATCGCGAGGGAGGCGGGCGTGAGCCCGTCGACCGTGACGAGGGAGGTCGGGGCGAACAGGACCGTGGCCGAGAGGGGAGGCCGCCGGGGGGCGAACCTCTCGGTGCGCTGCGTGCACAGGAAGGAGTGCACGAGGTCCGGGACCGCATGCCCCGCCTGCACGGGGCTGCTCGTGCTGTGCAGGGACTGCAGGACGAGGAGCTGCATAGACCGCTGCCCGGGATGCGAGCGGAAGATGTGCCCGAAGACGGAGGCGTGGCCCTATGTGTGCCCTCCGTCGTGCTCCAAAAGGGCATGCTGCGGCTTCCCGACATGCAGGTACCGCGCGGAGGAGGCGCAGGCGGCCTACGAGGAGCGGCTCCGCTCCAGCAGGAGCGGCATCGACGCCGACGGGGAGGGGCTCGAGCGCATAAAGGCGATCGTCGTGCCCCTCGTGCGCCAGGGGCAGAGCTTCGAGGCGATATGCATCGCCCACGGAGAAGAGCTGGGCATATGCCCGAGGACCCTCTACAGCTGGCAGGAGCGGGGCATCCTCGGGACGGCGGACATCGAGCTTCCGAGCAAGGTCAGGATGAGGCCGAGGAGGCGCGCCAGGCCGAAGGGGAGGCCCCGCATTGACCGGTCCGGGAGGGAATATGCGGACTTCCTGTCGCTCCCTCTTGCCGACAAGGCCCGCGCCGTGCAGTGCGACTCCGTCGAGGGCATGCGGCAGGACGCGCACGACATACTGAGCATGCATCTCGTGGCGAGGCATTTCCAGCTCTATCTCAGGAAGAGGCATGCGGACCCCGCGGCCACGGTCGCGGCCGTCGGCCGCGTGGAGGTCGCGATGGGCTCGCGCGCGGCATTCGAGGCCGCGTTCGGCATCCTGCTCCTCGACAGGGGCGTCGAGTTCGACGGCTTCGAGGGGCTCGAGCGCAGCGTGCTGGAGCCCGGGAGGAGGCGCTGCCGCGTCTTCTGGTGCGATCCCCGGGAGTCGAACCAGGAGTCGGAGTGCGAGCGCAACCACGAGCAGCTGAGGCGGATCCTGCCGAAGCGGCACGTGGACATGGACGCGCTCACGGACGGGGACGTGGCGCTCGCCTGCAGCCACGTCAACTCCTATCCCCTGGCGGGTATGCGGGACATCTGCCCCTTCGGCGAGCTCGGGGAGCTTGTTCCCGCAGCCGCGCTGGCAAGGCTGGGGGTCGTGCGGCTGCCGCCGGACGAGGTCGTCCTGAGGCCGTCGCTCGTCAGGCATGCATACGTGAGGTAGGCCCGGGAGGGCGGCCGTAGGGAAGGACCGTATCGGGCGTGGATCCGCAGGCATCTTCCGGCAGGCACGACAAGGCCCGCATCAGGGCCCCCGGGGCGTTGCGGCAAGTCCTGCAACTCCAGGGCGGGGCCTGGCGCAAGCATGGGCCTTCGCGCTCCCGATGCCCATGCGGAGCATCCCCCCGGACGCCTGGAAGGCGATTGCAGAGGCAATCGCAACGCATCCGAGGCCATTTCTGCAGGACTGGCTGCACCTGTTGCATCTCGGATTGCAGTGTTGCATTCAGAAATTCAACTGACCGTTGCAAAAGAAACCATTACATCGCTCCCCCTACGCGAAGCTGCCAAAGAACTTGTGGTACAAGTCCCTGCACGTCTCTTTGCCATCTACCTCTACACTTGTAAGGTTCTCGTTTTCAAGGAAGAGGAACCTATCACAGATGCGGTCCATCTCCTCCGGTTGATGAGACGAAATGACGATACCGGAGCCTGTCTCTGCCATACCCCTGACGCAACTCTCGGCAAGCTCTGACTTGTTTGGGTCAAGCGCATTGAGCGGTTCATCTAGCAGCACGAATGGCGTACCAGATGCAGCAGCCATGCACAAAGAAAGCTGGCGGACCATTCCCTGCGACAAGGCCCTCACGGGCTTATCGAGAAAATCGGATGCGCCAACAGACTCCGCGATTCTCTCTGTGCCAACTTTATGGTTATAGAGCGCTTGAACTGCCTCAATATGAAACCTTGCGCTCATATGGGGATACATCAGCCTCTTGTCACTAGGTGCATAGAACATCTGGGATGCGTATGCCTGCTCATCTTTTGGGGAGACCCCCTCAATACTCACGACACCTGCTTTGAGGCGACGTTCTCGCCCAGCAAGAATTTCTAGCAGGGTTGTCTTCCCCGCTCCGTTGGGGGCAATGAGCTCTACCACCTCCGCTTTCCCCATTCGGAATGAGACATCCGACAGTAGGACTTCATCTCCGTAGGAGACTGTCGCTTCCTGAAGAGAAATCCCATTTCCCAAAGAGGGCCGAGTCTGCCTCGCAGCCACGCTCTGCCTAACCAGGGCAAGCAAGGCTGAAAACGCGATTACCCCAGCACCCCACACAACAAGAACCCTACATCCAACCCATGGATCCAGAGAAATCGAAGGCGTAAGGTCCACGTATGGGAACAAGCCCACGCTTCCGGCAACTACCCATGGACAGAAATATGAGAGCGGCATATACGCCAAGGGAAAGCCCAGGAGTGAGTCAGACAGGTAGTAAGAGGGAGCGCTCGGGACAAGTGCGAGCACGAGGGCACAGCAAAATCCAGCAATTGAACTTCTCGCAACACATGACACACAGATGCACACAGATGAGAGAAACAGCCAGGAGAGGAACACGAGCACCGCCGTCCACAAGGCGACCTGACCTGCAGTCGTCTGTATGATCTCCCCCCCTCTTAGAAACACAATGGGATATGTTGGGCTTCCAAGTCCGTTCTTCAAAGTTGATATTGCGAGGAACGGTAGACAGGAGAGCGCGAAGGTCACGAGACAAACAATGACTCCGACAATGCACCTTGAGAGCACGGCAATGCTTCTCGAGACCGTGCTGCTACCAAGAAGCTTTCGCCAGTCGGTGACCATAGACACCGACAGGCCAATTAACAGAGGCAGGATGACCAATACGAACTGGGGCAGCGTGCTCGGGGCCACGGATGCCAAGAGAAGAGCCGGCAATTGAGTCGAGGAGTCGTATTCGGGGGTCTCCCCTGCCTCGCTCATGGCTTCGGCGTATCTGACATTCACCTCGGCTTCTAGTGCGCTTGACCCCACGAGCGTCCCGGATGACACTTCTTCCTCGTTCGCGCGATACAACTCTGCAAGCGTGGCGTAGAAGCCAGAGCTTGTATCGGCGCTGAGGGCGTCCTCCATATAAGCAAGCTGCTGGTTAATATCGTCGATCAACCTGTTGGGAGCTCCATCAAACGCGCCGCTCGCCAGATTTGTTGACAGGCTTTCGTGGTTCATCCTCAGTACCTGCCGCAGGAGCCCAGGTCCATACAAGGGATATGGAACTAAGGCGCTGAGCGACAGGAGCAGTGCAAATGATGCTGTCGCTGCCCAGAGGACAGGCTCTCGAAGCAGCACCTTCAGCACAAGCCTGCAATACGTCATAGCAGCCTCCGATGCCACTGGTTAATGCATTAAAAATACCTGAATCCAGCGCTTGCAACGCCCCCCTGCTCTGGACGACTCGGCAAACGGTAGAGCAGTGCATACACACAAACAAGGGACCCCCGAGACGAATGTCCCGGGGTCCCTCGTGAAGGCAGTCGCGCCACCGCAGCGCTACACGTTGAAGCGGAAGACCATCACGTCCCCGTCCTGAACTACGTAGTCCTTGCCCTCCATGCGCAGACGGCCAGCGTCGCGTGCACCGGACTCACCACCCAGCGTGACGTAGTCCCTGTAGCTGATCGTTTCGGCCTTGATGAAGCCCTTCTCGAAGTCAGAGTGGATGACGCCTGCCGCCTCGGGAGCCTTGGCACCGATGCGCACCGTCCAGGCACGAACCTCCTTGGGCCCGGCAGTGAAGAAGCTCTGGAGGCCCAGCAGGTGGTAAGCCGCACGCGCAAGCACCTCGAGACCGGAATGCTCAAGCCCCATGGACTCGAGGTACTCAGCCGCCTCTTCCGGGTCAAGGTCAGCCAGCTCGGCCTCGACCTCGGCACAGATGGGAATAGCGTCTTGGTCGTTGATCTGGGGTTTCTCACCCAGCTGGTCCTCGTCGCAGTTTGCAACGTAGAGGACGGGCTTCATGGTGAGCAGGAAGAGGTCGTGGGCGGCAGCGCGTTCGTCGTCGCTCATGTCCATCTCCGCCGCGCGATGCCCCTCGTTGAGCCACGCCCGCAGGCGCTTGGCCACCTCGAGACGCGGGGCCACTTCCTTGTCGCGCTTGGCCTCCTTCTCCAGCTTGGGAATTGAGCGGTCAAGTGAACCCAAGTCCGCGAGGACAAGCTCGGTCTGGATGGTGTCAGCGTCTGCCACGGGGTCGACAAATGCACCAGTCCTACCCGTCTCGCGCATGACGTTGGGATCTTTGAAGAAGCGCACGACCTCGCAAATGGCATCGCAGTTGCGGATGTTCGCCAGGAACTGGTTGCCCAGGCCCTCGCCTTCGTTTGCACCCTTCACGAGGCCCGCGATGTCAACGAACTCGACGGAGGCCGGTACGATACGTGCAGGGTTCACGATCTTGGCAAGCTCCTGCAAGCGCTCGTCGGGAACGTCGACCACGCCCACATTGGGATCGATGGTGGCAAAGGGATAGTTTGCCGCCAGCCCGCCCTTGCGGGTAAGTGCAGTGAACAGGGTCGATTTGCCCACGTTGGGAAGTCCCACGATGCCAATGGAAAGTGACACGATGCTTCTCCTTCTTGACCTGCGGCTTTTTGCCTATGGCCTCTTACTTCCTCTCGCTGTCATCAAACTTCTCGAGGGTGTCGGCTGCCTTGGCGAGCTGCTTTTTGCCCTGCTCCATAAGGCGCTGGGCCTCCTGCTTGGCCTTTGTCTTCTGACGGGCAAGCTCCTCAGCGTTCTTGTCGGGAATCATCAGGTCGCGGGCATCCTGGGCCCGCATGGAGAGTGCACCCTCGGGGCAGGCCCTCACGCACGCGACGCAGTTCACGCAGTACGCAGCCATGGTGTGGACGTGGCCGCTGTCATCGAGATCGATGGCATGGGTGACGCAAGCCTTGGCGCAATCACCGCAGGACGTGCAGAGGTCGGGGTCAACCACGGGCACGTCCAGCATGATGCCTGCCGCCAGTTTCGGATCGTGCTGAAGGCCGCCCATCATGAGCTTGCGGTTCTGGGTGAGAATGCGCTGGCGGTTCTGGTTGGTCTTGGCGCCAACGGCGTTCTCGAGCTGACGCTGCAGCTCGTTCAGGCGGGTAGCATGGTCGGTAATCTTCTTGGCCACCGCTTGGGCGCCAGCAAGGGCCGGGTTAGAACGCGTCACGAGGCCCTCTGTGGCGTGGATGGCCGAGCTCACAAACTGGCTGCGACGATACTCGCGCGTGAACTCGTGCGTGAGGTTGTCCTTGTCGACCTCGAGGCCCACGGCCGACTTTGCCCACTCCTCCGCCGTGCCGATGGCCTCGGTGTAAAACGCCTCCCCCGTCGTGGTTCGGCAGCGGTCACAGATGCCCAGCGGCAGGTAGACGGACACGTTGGTGTAGTCCACGAGAATGGAGAACCACAGGTCACGAGAAATCATGCCTACACATGGGAGGAGTATCTCGTTGGGCCTGGGCAGGCGCTTGAGGGCACGCGTACACGTGACATAGCACTGCTCGTATGCCGAGGCCGCATGGGCAATGTTGTCATAGAGCTGCTTTGCCATGTGACGGCGCGTATTGAAGACCTCGGTGGGGCAGGCCGCCTGGCAAAGACCGCACTTGCGGCAGTTGTCCGCGATGGTCACGGACTTGTTGTGGATGTCAATCGAGTTCGTGGGGCATACGTCCAGGCAGGTGGAGCAGACGTCATCGCGATCTGCAGCACAACGCAGGCAACGGCTTGAGTTGCACCAGGGCTTTTCCTTGTAGTCCGCCGGATCGAAGACTTTGCGCTGGCCAGGGTCCTGGGCAAGCGAGTCCGCAATGCCCGCAAACGGGTTCTGAACTGCCTGCCAGCTATCTTGGATATCGATGAGATCATCGAGGATGTCGCGCTTCTGGGCCATTGACTCTCCTGTCGGCTTGTTACGTTTGCGCTGGTGCGCTAGTGAGCACACAGCATTTTAAGTATACAGCGGAGAAGGCGTGCGCCACGCGGAAGGAAGCCTGTCCCTTCGCCGGAAACCTCTAGATAGCCTTTTGCAACTATTCAGAGTCTCATATTGACGGTTGGTGGCAGTTTTTTGCGATTACCTCTTGTATCACAACCATAGTAACAATTCTCTAGCTGCGGCTTTGCAAAGTTAGCCAATGTATCTACTTCTGAGTTGCCTGAAAAACTGCCACCAACCGAAAAAGTAGACCAAGGGCACCTCGATGACCGTCATCAGCCCTCCAAAACCACGCCGCGCCGAGCCGTCATTGGGCCCTCACAGCCTTTCTGCGGAGCCGAGAATAAGCGGAGCCCCAGGTGCACATGGCACCTGGGGCCCGAAAGTTCACTCGGTCAAATTGTATGACCAAGGAGCGGTACGCGAGGCTACCCTAGCCCTTAGTACATGCCGCCGCCCTGGCCGCCAGCAGCGGCAGCCTTAGAGATGGCCTCCTCGATGGTGGTGTCCTTGGGCTCATCGGAGACTGTGGCCTCAGTGATGAGGATGAGCGACGCCACGGAGGCGGCGTTCTGAAGCGTGGTGCGGGTAACCTTGACAGGGTCGAGAACGCCCATCTCGATCATGTCGCCATAGTTGCCGGTTGCAGAGTCGAGACCCTGACCCTTGGACAGGCCCTTGATCTTCTCGACCACAACGGAACCCTCGAAGCCAGCGTTGCTCGCGATGGTCCTCACGGGAGCCTCGAGGGCCTTGCGGATGATGTCGACACCGATCTTCTCATCGGCATCAGAGGTCTTGACGGAGTCGAGTGCGGGGGCCGCGGCCAGGAACGCCACGCCACCGCCAGCGACGATGCCCTCCTCGACAGCCGCGCGGGTGGCCTGCAGGGCGTCCTCGATGCGGTGCTTGATCTCCTTGAGCTCGACCTCGGTAGCGGCACCAACCTTGATGACTGCGACGCCACCGGAGAGCTTGGCCAGACGCTCCTGGAGCTTCTCCTTGTCGAAGTCGGAGGTGGTGTTCTCAATCTCGTTCTTAATCTGGGCAACGCGCTCCTCGATGGCGTCCTTGGAGCCGGCGCCACCGACGATGGTGGTGTTGTCCTTGGTGATCTTGACGGACTTGGCACGACCGAGCATCTCGGCAGTAACGTCGGCGAGCTGGACGCCAAGCTCCTTCATGGCAACCTGGCCACCGGTGAGGATGGCGATGTCTTCGAGCATGCGCTTGCGACGGTCGCCGTAGCCGGGGGCCTTCACGGCAGCGACGTTCAGCGTGCCACGGAGCTTGTTGAGAATCAGCGTGGCCAAGGCCTCACCGTCCACGTCCTCGGCGATGATGAGCAGCGGTGCGCCCTGCTTGGAGACAGCCTCGAGGATGGGCAGGACATCCTGGATGTTGGAGATCTTCTGATCGGTCATCAGGATGTAGGGGTTGTCCAGCTCCGCCGTCATGTTGTCGTTGTTGGTGGCAAAGTACGGGGAGATGTAGCCCTTGTCAAACTGCATGCCCTCGACGGTGTCGATGTCGATGCCGAAGGTCTGGGACTCGTCGACGGTAATCACGCCGTCCTTGCCCACGACCTCCATGGCGTCAGAAATCTTCTCGCCGATCTCGGGGTCGCCAGCGGAGATGGTGCCCACGGAAGCGATCTGCTGCTTGGTGGAGATCTCCATCGCGGAGTCCTTCATCTCGGCAACAACCGCGTCAACGGCCTTGTCGACGCCGCGACGGATGGCAATGGGGTTGGCACCGGCGGCAACGTTACGCAGGCCCTCGTTGACGATGACCTGCGCGAGCAGCGTAGCGGTGGTGGTGCCGTCACCGACGGTGTCGTTGGTCTTGGTGGCGACCTCCTTCACCAGCTGGGCACCCATGTTCT